>JBBQBU010000107.1:0-14058 GCA_038318015.1 Chloroflexota bacterium
CGCGGACGGCCACCAGGCTTGGCGGCGGGGAGCAGGGGATGCAACAGCTCCCACTGCTCGGCGGTGAGGTCGGTTGGGTATGCTTTCCGAATCATACTTGACCATAATCCACCCACCTACCCCTTCGCACACACTTTCTTACACCACGGAAGATGACGGCGTGCTGCCCCGCGACTACCTGACCTTCCTGGCCGAACAGGGGCTAGCCGGCATCACCATCCCGCAGGAGGACGGCGGCCAGGGCGGCAAACTGCTCGATGCGGTGCTGGTCATCGAGACCATCGCCCAGGTCTGCCCCATCGCCGGTGACTGCGTGCAGGCGCTCAATTTTGGGGCGATCCAGCAAGTCGCGAAGAACGGCTCGGCGGCGCAGAAGGCCCGCCACCTCGCGCCGGCCCTGCGCGGCGAGCGTATCCTCAGCATTGGTATGACCGAGCCAGAGGCGGGGTCTGCCGTGACGGATTTGCGGACGCGCGCCCGCCTCGACGGCGACGATGTGGTGCTGAACGGCCAGAAGATCTTCACGACGAATGCCGCCAGCGCCGATGACTTCGTGATCTGGTGCCGCTTCGGGGACAGTTCGCGCACGTCCGGGGCGGTCATCGTCCCGCGCGACGCCCCCCGGCCTGACGGTGGACAGCAGCAACCGGTTCATGTCCGGCGAGCGGTACGGGATGCTCTACCTGGACGAGGCCCGCGTGCCCCGCGAGAACATCCTGCTGGATCAGGACGGCTTCCGCAAGATGCTGGCGGTGTTCAATGTGGAGCGCCTCGGGAACGCGTCGCGGTCGCTGGCGCTGGGGCAGGCGGCCTTCGACCGGACGGTGGCGTACGCCAAGGAACGGCGGCAGTTCGGGCGGCGGCTCTGCGAGTTCCAGGGGCTACAGTGGCGCTTCTCCGAGATGAAGCTGAAGCTGGACGGCGCCCGCCTGCTGCTCTACCGCGCGGCCTCGAACGCCGACGCCGGGCTGCCGTCTGAGCTTGAGACGGCGCTGGCGAAGCTGGCCTGTAACCGCGCGGGCTTCGAGGTGGCAAACGACGCCCTGCAAGTGTTCGGCGGCTATGGCTACGACCAGGAGGCGGCCGTCAACTACATGTTCCGGCGGACGCGCGGCTGGATGATCGCCGGCGGCTCCATTGAGCAACTGCTGAACCGTGTCGCCAACGACATCTTCGGCGAGTCGTTCTCGCAGCGCCCGCCCCGCCCGTCCGCGTAAGGGAGTACGGGCCACGGTCACCCGTCCTGTGGTGGGGACGGCGCAGTGTCAAGGGTGCAGCAGCGCCTCGTCGTCGTCGGCCAGGGCGTCCAGCGCATCGGGCGCAGTGTCTGGCAACTCGGCCAGCGCGGTGATCTGCGTCTGGGTGACGCCAAGCACCAGCCGCTTGCTGCCGGCGCGGATCACGTACACCGACCGGTTGGGGGCCAGCATGGTGGAGTCCAGCACTTCGAGGAGCGCGCCGCGCTGGCTCACTTTGCTGCCGGTGTACCGTTTCAAGGCCGCCAGGGCGACGTAGGCCAGCGCCAGCACCGCCCCGAGCTTCAGGATGATGTCCACCGCCGCGCCGGGGCCGTCGAACGGGTCGCCCTGCTGGCCGGTCGGCAGCGCGAACGCCGCCAGCACCAGCACGATAATGCCGGTGCCGATGACGATGTTGCGGGTGCCGTACTGCGCCACGAGTCGCCGCCAGGGTGACTGCGGCGGGCGCCCTTCGGCGGCGCTGAGCGCCTCGCCGAAGCTGTACGTATCCGGCGCTGGGCCGCCGGCGGTGTCGCCGGCCGGGGCAACGGGGTCGGCGGACCGGGGCTTGGCGGGCTTCACGCGAGCGACGCGATCCGCTTGGCGCGCGAGACAACTTCGATGACGCGGACGCCGAACTTCTCGTCCACCACCACAACTTCGCCCCGGGCGATCAGCGTGCCGTTGACGAGGATGTCGGCAGGCTCCCCGGCCAGCCGGTCCAACTCGATGACCGAGCCGTTCCGCAGCGCCAGGATCTCCGCAATCTTCATGCGTGCCCGGCCCAACTCGACGGTCACTTGCAGGGAGATGTCGAGGACCAGATCGATCTGCGACAGGTCATTGGCATTCTGGCCGTTCGTGGGCAACGGTGCGAAGGCGGCCGGGCTGGCCCCGGCCGGGAGGACGGGTAGAGGGGCGGCTGCGGCCGGCGTGGCCTCCGTTGCCGAGTCTTCGCCCCAGCCCATCTCATCCATCCAGGATTCGTCTTCCGTGCCTGGCTGCTTGTTGGGATCTTCCATGATGGCCTAGCCCTCCGAGGCGACAGCGCGCAGGATCTGTACTGCGAGGTTTCTGCCGCTGAGGCCGGCCTGCCCTTCGAACTTGACGCGGTCGTCAACGCGGATTGGCAGTGGCCCGTTGGCGCTTGTGTTCAGGCGGAGCACTTGCCCTGTTTGCAGTTCGAGCAGGGCCTGCACCGTCAGTTCGGTTTCGCCGAGTTCCACCGTGATGGGCAGCATGACCTGGCTTATGCGGTCGCCCATCTGGTCGCGGCTGTCTCCGTCCTGCGCGCGGGTGGGGGTGCCGCCAATCCAGACCTGGGTGGTCAGGCTGTCGAGCACTGGTTGGAGCACTTGATAGGGGATGCACATACTGATGGTGCCCGTCGTCTTGAACAACGACACTTCAAGCACCAGCATCACGGTGGCCTCGGCCATGGTGGCGAACTGGGCCAACTCGGGGCTCAGGACTGGCTCTTGCATGGTGGGCCGCAGCGGCACGACGTTGGACCACGCTTCGCGCAGACTGCTCATGATGAATTGCCCGATGGTCTTGAGCAGGGCCAGTTCAATCTCGGTCATCTCTGCGGTGCGGGCGGCCGGCGAGCCGGTGCCCCCGAGCAGCCGGTCGATGAGGACGCGAGCGACGGGCAGGTTCAACTCGATGACGGCCTGCCCTGGCAGCGGGGCCAGCCCGACCACGTAGATGACGGTAGGCGTGGGCAGGGACTGGATGTACTCGTCGTAGGTGCCCTGCTCCAGCATGGTCAGGCGAACCTGGACGCCAGCGCTGAGGTACGAGGTCAGCGAGGAGCCGAGCATGCGGGCGAACGACTCGTGCAAGATGCGCAACGACCGGAGGTGCTCTTTTGAGAACTTGTCCGGTCGGCGGAAGTCGTACAGCTTGGCCGGTCGCTGCTGAGCAATGGGCGCAACGGACACTGGCGCGCCCAGGAGGATGTCGGCCGGGTCCGCACCGCCGTCGCCGGCAGGCATGAGCCCATCGTCGTCGCCACCCTGGGCAGCTTCGCCGGAGAGCAGAGCCTCAATCTCTGTCTGCGAGAGTATCTTGTTGTCGCGCATTCCTTGCTTCTTGCCCGATCCGGTGGGAAGCGTCCTACCCCCACCGCCACTGCTCAGGCATTGCGTGCGCTGAGCGGTGGCCTGCTGGCGCTGACCGTGTTACTGAATGATGAAGTCGCTGAAGTAGACCGACAAGACCTCCTGGCGCTCCGCAGGGTCATGCGCCATCTTCTCAAGGGCCTTGTTGACGCGTGACTTGATCTCGTCGCGAAGCTTGGTCTTCCCATCGGGGCTCATCAGCTCGGCCGATGACTTGCCGGTGAGGATGGCGGTTAGCTCGTCGTCGATCATGGGTGACGTCGCGCTCATATCCTTCTTCAGCTCTTCCTGCTTCTTCTTATACTCCTCACCCTTCGGCAGCTCCTTCAGCTTTGCGTCTGCCATTTCTAGCACGAGCGACACTTTCAAGTACCGCATCACGCCCGGGTCGGCCAGATTCACGATGCGCTCACGCATCGGCATCATGATGCCGAACTTTGGCTTTTCAATGTACTTGATCTTGGTCTCACCGGGCTTACTGGTGATTCCCAGGCTTTCGCCGAACACGAGCGTCGCGCCAAGCGCGGCACCTGCACCCAGGAGCAGCCCGAGCACCATCAGAATGATCTTACCTTTCGAGAGCTTCATGGCTGTGTTCCTTGCTGCGCGATGCGCGATTCGGAGCGCCGGGTGCCGGTGGATGCCTGGGCTGCACCTTGCGCGGCGGCTGGCCCTTGCGGGAACAGCACCACCAGATCGACGCGGCGGTTCCGCGCGCGCCCTTCCCTGCTGTCGTTGGGTGCGATGGGGCGAAACTCCCCGAAGCCGGCGGCGATGAGCCGGTTGGGTGCGATGTCGCTGTGCTCGGCAAAGTAGCGGCCGACCGTCGTGGCGCGCGCCGACGACAACTCCCAGTTTGAGGGGTAGAGCGCCGTCGCAATCGGGATGTTGTCGGTGTGGCCCTCCACCCGAATCTCGTTGGGCATCGTCCTGAGCCGCTCAGCGAGCGTCTCCAGGAGGGTCATGCCCCGGGGCTTCAGGTCGGACTTGCCAGAGTCGAACAACAGGTTCCCCGCCAGGCTTATCACGATGCCCTCGCGTGACGCACCTATCTCAACGCTGCCGGACGTGTCTGAGGGGATGGGGATCTGTAGGAGTGCTTCGCGTACTTCGTGCAGGGCAGACGCCAACTGCGGGTCAGCGAGCGTTTCGCCTGTCACGGCCATGACTTCCTGGGTGATGGCCAGCGGCACCACGGCGGGGATGATCGACGAGCCGCTGGAGCCTTTGAGGCTGGTCGGCTCGGCCCCCCGGAGGACTTCGACGGAGAAGGCGCGCTGCAAGGAGGTGCGGAGCGCCTCCATCTTGGCCTTGTCGGTCTGGCCCATGGCGAACAGCACCACGAACAGCACCATCAGCAGCGTAATCATGTCCGCGTAGCTGACAAGCCACCGTTCGTGGTTGACGTGACCTTCGTCGTGATGCTTCTTCTTTGCCATCGTTCAGCGTCCGTGCTTTCGTAATCCTGGGGTGTCGCGTGTCCAGTGTCGGGTGTCGCGTGCCCTGTTCCCCCTCTCCCGCTTGCGGGAGAGGGGGCTAGGGGGTGAGGGATCTTCGCGGCAGCTAGGCGGTGAGGGCCGCACCGCCCCCTCGCTAGGCTGCTTTCTTCTGGGCTGCGGCGTCTCCGCCCTTTGCGCCGGCTTGGCCGCGCAGGCTCGGCGGCAGGAACGCTTCGAGCTTCTCGCGGACGACGCGCGGGTTGTCGCCAGCCTGCACGGCCAGGACGCCCTCGACGGTCAACTCCTTGAGGTGAATCTCTTCGGCGCTCTTGCCCTTCATCTTCGTTGCCATCGGGAGGAATACCGCGTTCGCGAAGAAGATGCCGTACAGCGTGGCAAGGAACGCCGACGCGATCAGCGGCCCCAGCTTGTCCGGCTCTGACAGGTTCTCGAGCACGTGCACGAGGCCCATCACCGTGCCGAGGATGCCCATCGTCGGGGCATACCCGCCCATGGCGTCGAAGAAGGCGGCACCGGGCTTGTGGCGTTCCCGCATGGACTCGATATCGGCTTCGAGGATCTCCCGGACGAGGGCCGGGTCGCTGCCGTCTACCACCATCTGGATGCCGCGTCGGGCGAACGGTTCGAGGGAGCTTGCTTCCTGCTCCAGCGCCAACAAGCCTTCGCGCCGGGCGCGGTCCGCCAGCTTGACGAAGGTGTCAACGACGTGCGTGAGGTCGTGGTGCACTTCCTTCACCAGGATGCCCAGCAACTTCGGGATGGCCAGGGCCACCGACAGCGGGAATGCGATCATCGTTGCGCCGATGGTGCCGCCGATCACGATGATGAAGGCGGGAATCATCACGAGTTTGTCGGGGGTGGTGCCTTCCATGTACGCGCCGCCGAGCAGCGCAGCGAGGGCAAGCACCAGACCTGGAATGGTCGTTTTATCCAAGAGGCTCCTCCTTCGACGGCCGCCCTAACTGGCGATCTGGATGGCCCGCATCGGCCCGTAGGCCGCGCGGCGATAGGCAATGACGCGTGCGACGATTTCGGTCGGGTCTTCTTGCACGATGAGCTTGCGTCCGTCGAGGAGCGTCAGGTGGGTGTCAGGTGTGGCTTCGACCAACTCGATAAGCTCGGCGTTGACCACCAGCTCGTTCCCGTCTAGCCGTGTCACGGTGATCACTGCTCGGCTTTCCTCCCCGCGGACGGTCGGTGTTCGTTGGGTCCGCGTCGCTGTGCTGTCTCTCTTGTCATCATCGGTCGGCACCGCCGTGTCGGCCAGGAATGACGCCCCCACGCTCGGTGGGCGCATCCTCAGGACCATCAGCGGCACCATGTAGATGATCGGCGCTTTTCGCGCCGCGTATAGTGATATGCCGGCCCTGTCGCGTATCCGCGAGCGGCCTTGCATCCGTGCGGCGGCCTTGTGAGGGGGCCGTTTCGGCCGGTCTGCCTGGCCCTGTCGATACTGGTAGCGGGCCATCTGCCGTGCGGTGTGGGAACGCGGTGGCCTGGGGGCCGGCCGAGGTGGCGGCGGGGCTCTGGGAACAGGCAGCAGCGCGCGTAGCGGCCTTGAGCGGGAAGTTCAGGCGTGGTGGGCAGCCGCAGCCTGACGCGCGGGCGAACCAGGGGAGGCGGGCGAACCAGCGGTTCGCCCCTACGAGGTACGGCAAGCCCGGTGCCTCGTAGGAGTTTGGCGCTGCCAAACCCGCCACGCATGTCCCGCGCTCGCGCCTTGTGCCGCGCGCCTCATCTGCCCGTCCGCACGAATTTGAGAAACGGTGTCCTCCTGAACGTTCTTCTCACCGTTACGTTTGCACAGAGTGGTGAAAGGCCCTGCCACGGTAAGCGAGCTTGTCAAGCGGACGCTGAAGGAGAGCGACCGACGAGCGCGACTGCCGCCAACTCGGATGCACGGCGACACGAGCCGGAAGCGGCGTGACGAAATGTCGAAAATGCAGGTTGCTAAACGTCCCGCACCCCGTCAATTCAACGTTAGACCATGCAGCCGCTGTAACGACTATGCAACGAGCAGATGGCACACCTCCCACGAGAGCGCGACATGGCGGCTGGTCGTGCTGTGTGCGGTGGCCCGTCAAGGCTGAGAAGGCAGAGCTGAGAAGGACAGGACATGCAGGGGACGACAGTGACGATTGGAGACGAGCAGATCGTCGTGCTCGAGTTGGCCGGCGAGGCGTACGGCGTGGAGATCGGACGCGTCGAGGAAATTATTCGCATGCAGTCGGTGACGCGCATTCCGAACGGCCCTGACTTCATTGAAGGCGTGACGAACCTGCGCGGTCGGGTGATCCCCGTGCTGGACTTGCGGAAGCGGTTCGGCCTGCCTGCCTCCGAGCCGACGCGGCGCAGCCGCATCGTCGTGGGCGAACTGGGCGAGCACACGGTCGGGCTTGTCGTCGATGCAGTGTCGGAAGTGTTGCTGGTCGGTGCGGACGCTGTGGAGCAGCCGTCAACCCTGGTGACATCAGCAGACTCTGCGTTCCTGCGGGGGGTGGCGAAGTTGGACGAGCGGCTGATCTTGCTGCTTGACCTGTCGCGCATTCTGACGCGCACTGAGCAGGACGACCTGGCAGCCTGAACCCGGCAGGTTGAGCACCCAGCGGACGGCACGTAGCACATGGCCCCAGCCCGAGTACGGACAGGAGCGAGGAGTACAGTGGCAAAGATTCTGATTGCTGACGATGCGGCCTTCATGCGAATGCGCTGCGGCAAGATGTTGCAGGCGCACGGACACACGGTCATTGAGGCCGAGAACGGCCGCGAAGCCGTTGAGAAGTACGCGACTGAGAACGTCGATGTGGTCCTGTTGGACATCACCATGCCCGAGATGGACGGGCTGACAGCCTTGAAGGAGATCCGGAAGGCTGACCCGAACGCCCGCGTCGCGATGGTGACGGCGATTGGTCAGCAGCAGGTCGTCATGGAAGCGCTTCAGTCTGGCGCACGTGACTTCGTGGTCAAGCCGTTCCAGCCGGAGCGTGTGCTTGCCGCGGTGGAAAAGCTCCTCAAGTAGGGGTGACGACGGAGCGTAGGGAGGAAGCAGATATGGAAACGAAGACCGCCGTAGCCCCAGAGATCGAGATGGTGTTGTCGGCCCCGCCGCGGGCCATCCCGAAGGCCGAGCACCTGGAGCCGTTCGTTGCGGCCGCGCGGGATGTGCTGGAGCAGGAGCTGAACTCTGAGGTCGAGGCCGGCAAGCTGGCTTTGGCGAACGGTACCTGCACGACCCACGAAGTGACGGCCATCATCGGCATCACCGGCCAACTGACTGGCATGGCGATGTTCGGCATGAGCGAGCAGACTGCCCTGGCGATCGTCGGGCAGTTGATGGGCTCGCCGTGCGAGGAGATGGACGACCTGGCGCTTTCGGGCGTGGGTGAACTCGCAAACGTCATTACTGGTTGTGCCACCACCCTGCTCGCGCAGATTGGCATCACCGTGGACATCGCGCCGCCGGTCCTGTTGCTGGGCGCTGGCAGTCGCATGAGCACCGCTGGCATTCAGCGGTTGGTTGTGCCGCTCGTCACGTTGCTGGGGACGGTCGAGGCGCAGCTCGCGATCAAGGAGAAGCGGTAATGGAGCTGCGGCTCGATGCGACCCCGGAGGAGCTGCCCGTCTTCGTCGCAGAGACGGACGAGATGCTTCAGATGCTCGACGAGCAACTGGTGCGCCTCGAGCATGATGGCCCCAGCCCGGAGCTTCTTCAGGAGGTCTTCCGGGCCGCCCACACCATCAAAGGGTCTTCTGCGGCGATCGGCCATCTACGGATGGCGAAGCTGACTCATGCCATGGAAACACTGCTCGACAAGCTCCGACGCGGCGAAATCTCGCCGACGCCGGCGCTGACGGAGCAGTTGTTCCAGGGGCTGGATATGCTCAGGGCACTGGCCGCTGAGATCGACACGCTGCAGATGACTGACCTGGACGTTGACAGCCTGGTCAGCCGCCTGGAGCATCTGGCGAACGACAAGCCCCTGGTAATGGCTGCCGAGGTCGTGCGGAAGTCCGTCATGGAGCCGCCGGCGGGTGCATCCCACCACCTGCTCATCAAGATTGAGACGCAGGAGTGGCAGCCCGTCCGCGCGCTGCAAACCCTGCTGGCCCTGGACGACATCGGCGATGTGCTGTTGAGCAGCCCGAGCCGTGAGGCCATCGTGGCGCAGCAGGTGAACGAGCGCATCGAAATCTTCATCCAGACCGCGCACAGCCTGGAGATGATCCGGAGCGCGGTCGAAGCCGTCGAGGATATCTCGCTGCTGCTGCTCGAAGACCTGGAAGAGTCGCCATCGGGCGCGATCAGCGCCGCGTTGGATGCCAGCATCGCAGCGGTGGTCAGCGGTGCCGGCCCGGCCGCGCAGGCGGACAGTTCGGCTGGCGACCACGAGGGTCCGGCGGCGCAGTCTGGCACACGCAAGGCGGGCGCCCGGGCCTCAACGGCCACGGTCCGCATTGACGTCGAGCGGCTCGACCGGCTGCTCAACCTCGTCGGCGAACTGGTCATTGACCGGACGCGGCTGATGGGGCTGGGGCGCACGCTGCAAGAGGAACTCGGCGAGCACCACATGCTCTCGGAGATCACCGAGACGGTCTTTCACCTGGGCCGCGTCACCGACGAGATGCAGACCGAGGTGATGAAGAGCCGGATGCTCCCCATCGGCACCGTGTTCAGCCGGTTCCCGCGCGTGACGCGTGACCTGTCCACGAAGCAGGGCAAAAAGGTTGAACTGGTCATCGAGGGGCAGGAGACGGAGCTTGACCGGAGCGTCATTGAGGAGATCGGTGACCCGCTGGTTCACTTGCTGCGGAACGCGATTGACCACGGCATTGAGATGCCGGAGGACCGCGAAGCTGCTGGCAAGTCGCCCGTAGCGACCGTGCGCCTGGCAGCCGAGCACATCGAAAGCTCCATCGTCATCACGGTGGAAGACAACGGGCGCGGTATCGACGCGTCAAAGATTCGGGCGAAGGCGCTGGAGCGCGGCATCATCACGGCGGAAGCTGCACAGCGCATCTCTGACAGTGAGGCCATCGAGCTGATCTTTGCGCCGGGCTTCTCGACCGCCACGACTGTGACCGAGGTGTCCGGCCGTGGCGTGGGCATGGACATCGTCCGGACGAACGTTGAGCGGCTGGGCGGCACCGTCGAGGTGCAGTCGAAGCTGGGCCAGGGGAGCCGGTTCTTCCTGCGCCTGCCGCTGACGCTGGCGATTGTGCAGGCGCTGTTGGTCAAGGTGGGCGGTGGGATCTTCGCGCTGCCGCTGTCTGCCATCACCGAGACGCTGCGGGTGCCGGTGGCAGACATCCAGAAGCTGCAGCAGCAGGAAGCCATCCTGTTGCGGGGGCGCGTCCTACCCATCGTGCGGCTGTCGAACCTGTTCCGGTTCGAATCCGAACTGGCGGCCAACGCCCGCGACATCCTCGTCGTTGCGGTAAAGGTGGGCGAGCGCCAGATTGGCCTGGCGGTTGACCGGCTGCTCGGGGAGCAGGAAGTCGTCATCAAGTCGCTGGGCGACCTGATCGGGGACGTGCCCGGCTTGTCGAGCGCCGCGATTCTTGGCGATGGAAGTGTCGCACTCATTGTGGACGTGCCGGCCCTGGTGCAGCGGCTCGCCACAGATCGACCCGATAGGAGATGGTCTGATGTCCGAGACGCTGACGAATCTAGCCGTGCCCTCGCCTACAGTGCATGAATCGGTGTCCGCCGAAATGACCACGATTGCGGTCGTGGCCTGCTCGGCGGTGCAGAGTGCGGCCAACGCCCTCTCTGAGATGGCGCTGCGGGAGATTACCGCAGTCTCGCCGGCGGTGCGGATGGTGGACCTGACGCACCTGTCGATGGTCGCTGGCGACCCGGAGCGCGCCGTTGTGGCCGTCTACCTGGGCATCGACGGCGACACGCCGGGCCACATCCTGATGGCGTTCAGCGAGTCGATGGCCCTGGGCCTGGTCGACATGCTGCTGGACCAGCCGGAGGGTACGACGAGCGAACTGGGCGAACTTGAGATCTCGGCGCTGGCCGAGGCCGGCAACGTGGCGGGGTCATACTTTCTGACCACCATCGCGGATTGGTCGGGGCACATTTTGCACCCGACGCCGCCCATGGTCATCCACGAGATGTGCGGCGCGATCCTGGACACGCTGGCGGCGGAGCTGGCGGTGCAGGCGCACGAGCAGGCCATGGTGATCGACGCGCAGTTTACCTGCGACGGGCAGATCGTTGATGCGTCGTTCTTCATGTTCCCTGGGGATCAACTGGTCAAGGTGGTTGGCTCGGCGCATCCTCTTGAGGCGGCCGTTCGATGATCGCAACTGCCACATCCGTTATTGCTGTCGGTCTTGGGGATCTTTTTGTCAGTAAGGCTGACGATCTTGTGGCGTACAGCCTCGGTTCATGCGTGGGCATCTGCCTGTGGGATCCGGTCGCGCGGGTAGCCGCAATGGCGCATGTGGTGTTGCCGGTCGCGTCGGCGAACGCTGCGGCGATGCCGGGCAAGTTCGGTGATACGGCGGTGCCGGCCATGCTGGCGGCGCTGGCGAAGGCCGGCGCGCAGAAGCATCGATTGCAGTGCAGAATCGCGGGCGGGGCTGCGGTGCTGGCTATTGGTGGCGGTGGCAGCCTGCCGAAAATCGGCGCGCGCAATGTTGAAGCTGTCAAAGCCGCATTGGCCCAGGTCAACATTCGCATTCTTGGCGAACAGACGGGCGGCAACCAGGGGCGGACGGTTCGCCTGGAGCCTGCGACCGGCAAAGTGCTGGTCCGGACGGTCCGCGGGACTGAGATCGAGCTATGAGTGAACGCCAACAGCCGTTACCAGACGACCGGGCCGGCACGCCGCCGACCCGCCCACCGCTCCGAACTGCGTGGTCGAGCCGCCCGGCTCCCGAGACGCCGCTGCGTGGCGGCCTGACGGGGAGCACGCCCCACGCGCTGGGTGGGCGCGCGACGGACGGCCGTGTTGCGGCGGGGCCACCAGCCGGCCGGCCCGGCGCGGTGCCGGCCCGACCGGCTACGCCTGCGCCTGCTCCGTCTGATCGCCCGATCCGGGTGCTGATCGTGGACGATTCGGTACTGATGCGCCAGGGCGTGCGGCGGCTGCTGTCCGCTGATCCGGGCATTGAGGTGGTGGACGTCGCACGGGACGGGCTGGAGGCGCTTGCTAAAGTTGAGAAGCTCAAGCCTGATGTCCTGACGATGGATGTCGAGATGCCGCACATGGACGGCCTCTCGGCGCTGAAGATGTTGATGGAGCGGTTTCCGCTACCGGTGGTGATGCTCAGCAGCCTGACGGCGGCCGGCGCTGTGGCGACGGTGAAGGCGCTGTCACTGGGCGCGGTGGACTTCATGCAGAAGCCGTCGGCGAACGTGTCCGGCGGCCTGTCTGCCCTGGGCGACGAGTTAGTGGCGAAGGTGAAGCATGCGGCGCGGGCACGAGTGCGCCGGCCGCTGCCTGCGAGCCTGTCGAAGCCGGCGCTGCGCCCGGGCCTGCCGGGCAGCGTGGCCCGGGGGGCAACTGGAATCCTGGGTGCGGCTGGTGCGCCCCGCCTGGGAGGGGGTGTGGCCGAGCCGAACGCTGGTGTTCCGGCCGGGCCGGGCCGGGAGCCGGACCGTCTGCTGATTATCGGGTCGTCCACGGGCGGGCCGCGCGCGCTGGCCGAGGTCGTGTCGGGGCTGCCGGCGGATCTGCCGTGTGCGGTGCTGATTGTCCAGCACTTGCCGGCGGGCTTCACGAAGTCGCTGGCGGACCGGCTGGACCAGGGCTGTGCGCTGTCGGTCGCTGAGGCGAAGGACGGCGACACGCTGAGTGTCGGGCGGGTGCTGGTGGCCCCTGGCGACTTTCACCTGAAGGTGGTTGGGAAGCGGGTGCAACTGGATATGGGGCCGCGCCGGCACGGTGTGCGCCCGTCCGTTGATACGACGTTGGAGACGGCGGTGTCGTCGTTTGGCCCGGCCATCCTCACGGCCATCCTGACGGGAATGGGCGAGGATGGCACGCAGGGGGCGCAGGCGGTCAAGGATGCCGGCGGCCTGGTGCTGTCTGAGGATGAGTCAACCTGTGTGGTGTACGGCATGCCGCGCTCGGTTGCTGAGCACGGCCTGTCGAATGAAGTTGTGCCGTTGGATCACATGGCGGAAGCAATAGTTCGGCACCTGCCAATGCTACGGCCGCGATTCCCGAGGAGAACCAGCTAATGCTTGACGATGCGGGCTATGTGCAATTTCAGCGGACGATTCAGCGGCTGATCGGCGTGGATCTAGCGCAGTATCGCCAGGGGCAGATGCGGCGGCGGCTCGATGCGCTGGTGCAGCGGGTTGGCGCGAAGGACTACCTCCAGTACTCGAAGATGCTGGAGCAGGACGCGGCGCGCGTGCAGGAGTTCCGCGACTATTTCACGATCAACGTGACGGAACTCTTCCGCGATCCTGACCGCTTCAAGTTCCTGGAGGCGAAGGTGTTCCCGGAACTGTTGGAGCGCCGGGTCGGCCTGAAGGTCTGGAGCGCGGCGTGTTCGTACGGCGCGGAGCCGTATTCAGTGGCGATCCAGTTGCGGGAGCTGGCCCCGACGTTGTCGCACAAGGTGTTGGGCACGGACATCGACGTGACCATCGTGGACCGGGCGCGGCGTGGCGATACGTTCATACCGGCCGACGTCAAGAACGTCTCGCCGGCCCGCTTAGACAAGTTCTTCACCAAGAGCCCGCAGGGCACGTATGCGGTGAAGCCGGATGTCAAGCAGATGGTGGACATCAAACTCCACAACTTGCTGACGTCGCCGCCGACCCAGGGCTACGACTTGATCCTGTGCCGGAACGTGGTCATCTACTTCACGGACGACGCGAAGGCGGTCCTGTACGACAACCTCGTGAACGCGCTGCGCCCGGGCGGGGTGCTGTTCGTGGGCGGCACGGAGATGGTGGCGGCGGCGCACCAACTGGGCCTGCGGGCCATCGGTCCGTCGTTCTACCGCAAGGAGGCCGAGGGGGCCATCGCGCCGCGCCCGCGCCCGAGGCTGGCGGTGGGCGCGCGCTAGTCTCGCGCCTGTTGCTGCCTCGTCACTCCTGGTCATAGCCTGCCGCTGGGGCCGCCGCGCGACATGTTCGCGCGGCGGCCATGCGGGTTGCCTGCCGCCGTCCAGGCCCACGACGGCGCGGTCCGCCGTAGTTGCATACGTAGACCAAAGTGCAGTCATTTCACTTTGTGCACTGCATATTGCAGTATGCGGGCTAAAATC
>JBBQBU010000108.1:0-13928 GCA_038318015.1 Chloroflexota bacterium
CAGACCGGTCGGCCATCGCTGCCCGCCTGTCTGCCCGTATCCCGCCCGCGCAGCGAACCGGTGTTCGCGCTGTCCCCGTCCGCAACGCCCCTGTCGCGCATCGTCACACTCCGCGCCCGCTCACGTGGTAGCCGGACGACCACCGCGTCGTGATCCAGCGGGCAGCATGATACCGTCCCCGCGGCGTCCGGTGGCGGCCCGGCTACCCTGCGCGGACGACGACCAGTGGGCCGCGCTGTTCACGCCCATCACCTTACTCGAACATGGCGACCCTCACTCTCAACCCTTCTCCCACGAACTACGGGGCTCCTGCTTACGGCCCCCTCGTGTCGCAAGCGGGAGAAGGGAGACGGGTTAGTTCCGCCCCCTCTCCCGCTTGCGGGAGAGGGGGCCGGGGGGTGAGGGCCGCATTCACGCCGCGAGACCTGCCGGTCGGCGCGGCCGGGGCTAGGTGCGGACCGGCACGTCCGTCTGCACGTGTGGGCGGCCTTGATGCTGCACGTACCACGTCGAGCCACCGCCGCAGACTTGCCGCACCAGCGACGCCAGCGTCTCGGTCGCCCGGGTGATCTCTTCGGTCGTGGACGGCTGCAGACCGTGGATGTTCAGCACCGCGTTCGACGTCGCTGGTGTGATTTTGCTCTTCTCGCCGCCGCGCCAGGTCCAGCGCCGGCAAAGCACTTTGGCGTCGTCGTCGTAGATGATTTCGCCGGCCTCGGGCGGGTCGGCGTCCTCCGCGCCCAGCGGGATGAACTCTTCGTCGCCCTTCGCCACGCGCAGATGCAGCCCGCCGCTCACAAGGTCCAGGTCGTCGCCGCCGATGGGCACCAGGAACCGCAGGGACACGGCGTTGTACAGCGCCACCAGCGCGTTGATGGGCGGCAACGCGTCACCGCGCCGGGACCGCCGCACCAGCGCTTCAATCGACGATTGGAACTTGCTGGGGCGGGCACCAAACTGGCTGAACGCCTGTCGCCATGCCGCGATCTTCGGGTGGCCGACGACATCTTCAAGGTCCGGAGCCTGGCGCACGCGCTCCTCCATCTCGCGGAGGAGCAACGTCGCCTCTTCCAGGCCGCGCCGGTTATCGATTCCCCAGCAGATCACCTTGCCCCAGCAGTAGCCAGGGAACTGCGTGAAGACTTCGGGGTGAACTTCGTCGAGGACGCGCCGCACTGTCAGCCGTCAGCCTTTGGCGGCACGTCGCCGCGCGGAACATCGCTGTGCGGCTCGTTGCCCCGAGGCTCGCCGCGCGCGCCCCGTTCCAGCTCTTCCAGCAGGTTGCGAACGTCGCGCTGGGCGTTCTGGCGGCGCTGATGCCGCCGGCTCCGCTCGATCTCCAGCGCCGACAGGTAGTCGTCTTCCGGCGCACCTGCCGCCATCAGCCGGTCGCCCAGCTCTCGCACGAGGTCGTCAACGGGGCCTTTGCGCCGCGCCAACCCGAAGTTTACGGTGCAATCCCAGGTGCAAAAGTCCCACACCTGTTCTGGATGCCCGTCGTCAAGCACGTCCCAGTGCAGCTCCAGCCACGTCCGCCTTTCCTGGATATCATTCCAGTTGACCGTTCGGCCGCAGTAGTCACACCGCTTGTACGCACCCATGAGGCACCCTCCGCCAGAAGGTCATTCTACCTCTGAACTGGCTCTTCACTCAACGAAGGATTACCAGGGTGCGGGGATGGGCGTTGTTGACGTGCCAGCACCACCTGGGCACGGGCTACGCTGCGTGCTGCTCCTGGTGGATGTCTGTCGGGGCGGGCGTCTCGCGCTGGCCCCTCAGATGGGCGGCGAACTGCCGGAGGGCCGATAGGTCTCTCAGGGCGGACGAATCCTTCGCGCTCTGGGCATCTTGCAGGATGTCAGCCAGGATGGCCGGGTCCGGTAGCGGCTCGAAGATGTCGCGCAGGGCGTCCAGTTCCTGCCGGCTGAGGACGTGCAGGGGCGGGTTGCTGGCGAAGATGTCCAGCGTCAGCGTCAAGGCTTCCTTTGGCGAGC
Source organism: Chloroflexota bacterium (assembly GCA_038318015.1). GTDB lineage: Bacteria > Chloroflexota > UBA6077 > UBA6077 > JACCZL01 > JADZEM01. The sequence goes on from JBBQBU010000108.1 coordinate 1,995, forward strand.
GCGTCTGCTCGAGCGTGCGGCGGTAGGCTGAACGGAAGCGTGGCTTCAGGTGCATGCGCCGGCTGTACCACAGCAGGATGGCGGCGCTGAGCACGGCCTCGCCCACAGCGACGGCCCACAGCAGCGGGTCGGTCATGTCGAGCATGTGGACGGTCAGGAAGTTGAGGCTTTGCGACGAGAGCCAGACCAGCGGCATGACGACCATTGACCATTCGTGGATGGCCCAGGCGCGCGCCTTCTTGCCGGACTTGAACGCCATGATGATCATGACGCTGGACACGACGCCCAGGATGATCGACAGCAGGTTGATGAGCAGGAACCGGTCGGCGAACGTCAGATACGAGAGCGGTGGGAGCGACGACAGCAGGCTCAGTTGGAAGAGGACCGTGCCCAGGAACGCTGCGTTGAACAGGTCAAACCGCTTCATGCGCTCGTCCGGCCCGACGACCAGCCCCAGCGACCCGATCAGCAGGATCGCCAGCCCCGGCAACAGCACCTTGAAGAAGCCGGCCAGGTACGGCCGTTGCACGTCAATACTGAAACGGTAGGTTGGGCGGGGGCGGCCAGAGAACTCGTCGGCGGGGGCCATGAGCGCCTCGGCGTGCCACTCCGGATCGACCTGCCAGCCCTGGAGCCGGACGTTCCCGACGCGGGTGCCCGCGTGATCGACGGCGAACTGGAATTCGTGGCCCGGCCGCGAACTCAGCAGGGTGATCGTCAACTTCTGGACATCGAACGGGTAACGGTGCAGGTCGATCTGGTCGGTTAGGGCCAGTTCCATGCGGTACGCCTTGCGTTGCGGCGTGTCAAGCAGCACTTCGCGGGATGTCGCGCGCCCGTTGTCCACCACGAGGCCGAGGTCGCCACAGTCGGTCGGACAGCCGAAGCCGAGGAACACGTCGGCGGTGAAGCCGGTGGCCGCGTCGAACTTGAGGATGTCGTGGAGGAAGACACGGACGACGGCCGTCACCGGTGCGGGCGTCGCGGGTGCCGGAGCCACGCCGGCAGGCACAGTGCTGGCTGCTGCCGATGCTGGCCCGGCGGGCGCAGCGCTGGTCGGGGCCGCGCCTGTTGGGGCGACACCCTGCGCAGACACTGGCTGCGCGGCAAGCAGGCAGCCGAAGAGGATGGCAACCGTGGAGATGATAAGGAGATGGCGGCCAGCGCCGCTGTTGATGACCCGCAAGCGTTCCATGCTGAACTGCCCCCGATGCCTTACAACGAGTTCGGCAGCCGTTCCGTGACGATCGCCTGGGCGCAGTCGCGGAATCTGGCTGCTTTCTCGACCAGCGGCCGGGGGCAACACCCCGTCGCGCGGGGCACGTCGCGCGACGGAGGGGCGGGGTCAGTAGCCGCGCGAGAAGTCCACCTGCCCGTTCAGCGGCTCGCCGGCCTTGAAGCGGTGGTAGTTCTCTAGGAATCGCGCGGCGTTCACCGGCACGTCGTCCGGCCCGGACATGTGCGGCGTGACGATGACGTTCTCCATCGTCCAAAGGGGGCTGTCTTGCGGCAATGGCTCTTGCTCGAACACGTCCAGCACGGCGAAGCGCAGATGGCCGTTCTGGAGCGCGGCGATCATCGCGCCTTCGTGGACAACGGCACCCCGGCAGATATTGGCGATGACCGCGCCCTGTGGGAGCAGCCCGATGCGGCGCTCGTCGATCAGGCGACGGGTGTCGGCGGTCAGTGGCACCACCAGCACGAGGTACTCGGCGCGCGGCAGCACCGCGTCGATGTTCTCGACGGTGTGTACCTCGTCCACGCCGTCGACCGGCTGCCCGGTCCGTGAGACGCCAATCACGTTCAGGCCGTGCGCCTTGAGGGTACGCGCGACCTCGCTGCCGATGCTGCCCAGCCCGACGACGACGGCAGTCGCACCACGCAGCGTCGGCGGGTTGAACCCCTGCCAGGTCTTCGACGCCTGTTGTTGCAGCAGCCGCCGCATGTCAAGCTGCACGGCCAGCAGGAATCCGAGCGTGTACTCGGCCATGGCGGTGTCGAAGACGTGCACCATCCGCGTGACCGGAACGCCAGCCGGCAGCCAGTCGCGCGCGGCCATCACGTTGTCTACGCCCGCGCCCGTCGAGGAGATCCAGCGCAGCTTCGGGGCGTCCTTCACGAGCGGCGGCGGGAAGTACCAGGCGTAGAGGATGTCCATGTCCTGCACGAACGCCGGGATGGACGGGTCGTCCTCCTGGTACAGCTTCACCTCAAGGTCCGGTGCCTGCCGGGCGAAAATTTCGGCGTAGGCAGGGCCGTCCGTACTGACAATTAAGAGCTTCGGCAACGCACGCTCCAGATCGGTGATGAGTGATGAATCGCGCCCTTACCGTCAACTTGTCCCCCCTCTCCCGCTTGCGGGAGAGGGGGCTAGGGGGTGAGGGCCGCGCTGGGGGGGCTAGGGGGTGAGGGCTTTCGCGGGCAAGCGGTTGCAACGTGTCTCAGACGGTCGCGCCGGCCCGCTGCTCGAATGTCTGGTGGGCGCGCTCCAGAGCGGCGGTGCGGGCCGCGCCGGCCTCGGCGCTGCGGTCGCAGGACCGCCGGTACGAGTCTTCGATGCCCGCCAGCGACCCCTGGAAGCGCGGCATCACGTAGCGCGCCAGCAGTTCGTAGCTCTTTAGCAGCTTCTCGCGTGACGCCCACTCGTCCACGCGCACCAGCAGGCCGCCAAAGCCGTCTGTCGCATCGTCGAGCTTCTCAATGGCGGCGACCACGTCGTCCGGCGTGCCGACGATCCACTGGCCGCTTTCCACCATGTGGTCAACCAGCGTCTCTGGCGTTGCGCCCTCTGGTGGCTTCCTCCCGAGCGCCGCAAAGCCGTACTCCCAGGTCTGTTGCGCCGCCCCGACGCGGATGTCGTTCAGCGCCTCCTCGCGCGTCTCCGCGACGTAGACCGGGGCCACCAGCCGCCAGTCGTCACGGCGCATGGTCTTGCCGTGCTTGGCCGCTTCGTCTTCGGCGATGCTCCACATCTTCTTCAGGTCAACCGGGCCGCGCAGGCCGCCGGTTGCCGCCAGGGAGAGCAGCGCAGCGCCGTGACGGCCGGCCGCAAGCGGGCCGGATGGCGACTCCATGCTGGCGACGGACACCGGCGGGTACGGGTACGTGTACGGCCGGAGGTGGAGGGTAGCGTCGCGCAGCTTGAACCAGCCGCCGTCGTAGGTCAGCGGGGTGGGATCGTTGAGCAGCCGCATGATGATGTCAAGCGACTCGTCCATCATCGGGCGCTGGTCCGGCGGGTTGATGCCGAGCATCAGCGCGTCCGTCACCAGCGCGCCCGGCCCGACGCCGAATAGCACCCGGCCGCGTGTCAGGTGGTCAAGCTGCACAATGCGGTTCGCGACCATCAGCGGGTGGTGGTACGGCAGGCTCACGACGCCGGTGCCAAGCTTGATGTGCCTGGTACGCTCGGCCGCCGCCATGATGAAGATTTCTGGTGAAGCGATGGTCTCCCAGCCGGCGCTGTGGTGCTCACCGACCCAGGCTTCATCGTAGCCCAGCTTGTCGAGCCACTGGATCAGCTCAAGATCACGCTCCAGGCCGACCGTCGGGTTCTCGCCGACACGATGGAAGGGTGCCAGGAAGATGCCAAAGCGCATCCGAGGGGGCAACGTCATCAAAGGCTCCAGTGCCAGCATCGCGTGAGGATCGCGCAGGTGATGGTGCTCAGATGCACGTGTGCGCGGTCGTTGCCGCGTGGCGCAGCGCGGCGTGTTGGTGGGCACATGGTAGCAGCAGCCGCCCAGAATCTCGACTGTTCGCACGCAGGTTGGCCTGCCCGCAGGAGACGATGCGGCTGTGACGCCTGTGGCGCACCGTGACGGCGCACGCGGGTCGGCCGACCTGCTGACGCCGCCGCACACATCGGCCGGCGAGACTGCGCCAGGACAGCGCGTTCCGGCCCCTCCGATACATGCGAGCGGGCTGGGGCCGAAGGTAGAATCGCGGACAGCGCCGATCCGTCCAGGCCGGCGTTCCGGAAGCGTTGGCCGCGCGTAGAACCCGCGCCGGTGACGACGCATCCAGCGTGCCGGGCGCGCCCGGTGTGCAGCGGCCGGCGAGGTGTCGCACGGCTGTTCTACGAGTAGTGAGCCGCGCTGTGGGCTCCGCGAGGCAGATGCTCTGAGCACGATGACATCCGTCCAGCTGAGCCACGCACGGACGACGCGCGCCAGTGCAGTTGTCGGTTGGGTTGGGCTGGCCGTCCTGCTGGCGGTGGCCGTCCCGACGCGCCTGCTGAACCTGGACGCGTTCGCCGGCAAGTTCGACGAAGGCATCCGCGGCACCCAACTGATGCTGATGGCTGCCGGCTACCGGCCCTTCCGCGAGATTTTCGCGTCGCAGGGGCCGCTGTCGCTGGACGTGTTTTTCCCGACCTACATGCTCTTCGGGCAAACGCTTGGGGCGGCGCGGCTGGCTCCCGCCCTCTTCTCCATCGTCGGCGTGGTGGTGGCTGCCTGGGCGGCTCGGTACGCCGGCGGTCGGACCACGGCCGGGCTGGTCGCCGCTGCCGTCACCGGGCTGCTGCTGACCCTCAGCCCCATTTTCCTGAAGAACTCGCGGCTGGCGCTGGTGGAGGTGCCGGCCCTGGTGCCGGCCATCGGGGCCGTTGGTGCGGCGCTGGCGTACGGCCGGGGTGGTGACCGGCGCTGGCTGGCAGGGGCCGGCGTGCTGATGGCGCTGGCCCTGGCGATCAAGCCGCTGGCCGCCCCGGCGCTGGTGCCCATCGGGCTGGCGATTGTGGTGCGCGGCCGGGGCTGGCTCCAGGGTGGGCTGCTCTTCGTAGCGGTGCTGCTGGCGGTGCTGGCCGTCATCATCCTGGCGGTCGGCCCGAGTGGCGTCTACGACCAGATGATCCGCTTCCGGATGGCGTCGCGGCAGGTTGAGGGCTGGAGCCTGAAAGAAAACTGGGCCGCCATCTCCGGCGAGATCGCCGACGAGACGCTGGTGATCCCGGTGGCGACTGTCGTGGCGGGGCTGGTGCTGCTGGCGAGCCGCTGGCGTCTGGGCGTGCCGCTGGTCGGGTGGGCGGCGGCGTCGCTGGGCCTGTTGCTGGTGTACTCGCCGCTCCAGTTCAAGCACGCGGTCGTGCTCCTGCCGCCGATGGCCCTGCTGATCGGGGTGGCGGCCGGCGAGAGCTGGCGACGCTGGGAACAGCGAGGCCAGGGGGCGCGTGACCGGCGGGCGGCGTGGCTGCTGGCGGTGCTCGGGGCGGCGCTGGCGGCGTGGTACCTCGTGAGCCTGCCGCGCATCATCGACCTTGACCGGCGGCTCGTGGCCGGCATGCCGGAGACGCGCCCGGAGACCTTCGACGACGAGATCGGGCTGCTCAGCATCCTGACGAAGCCCGGCGACTTCGTCATCGTGGACGAGCCGTCGGTCGCCGTCAGCAGCGGCCGACTGGTGCCCCCGAACCTTGTCGATACGTCGTTGGTGCGGATTCGGTCACGGTCGCTGGACGCCGACGACGTGATCGCGGCGGCGCAGCAGTATGACGTGCGCGCGCTGTTCCTGTTCAGCGACAGTCTACGGAACCTCAAGCCGTTCGCTGCGTGGGTGGACCGGGAGTTCGTCGCGGTGAAGATCAACGAGCGGCGCAACGGCAAAGACCGCGCCGTCTACCTGCGGAACGACGCAGATCTTGACGCCGCACGCATGATGTTGACCCGGCAGGTGACGCAGACAAACGGCGTAACCTTCGGCGGGCAACTGCGGCTGCTTGGGCACAGCGTGGACACGAGCGACGCTCGCCCCGGCGGCGGCCTGACGGTGACGCTCGGGTGGGAAGCCGTCGGGCCGGTTGCCGCCGACTACTCGGTGGTGACGGTGCTGAACGACCGCAACGGGCAGCCGGTCGAGCAGAACCAGCGCGGCCTGGGCGGCGGCGGTGAGGGCACGGCCTCCTGGGAGTCCGGGCGCTGGGTCTTCCGGACCGCGACCCTGGCGCTCAAGAACGCGGTGCAGCCCGGCGAGTACACCCTCGGCATCGGCCTTTACGACTCGAAGGCGAAGAAGCTGGTGCCGCTCGATGGTGCCGGCGCAGACCCTGAACACCTCTCGCTCGGCCCGATCCAGGTACAGCCCCAGACGAGTTCTCAGGTGCGCCCCTAACATGCAGACCCGCACGATCAGCGCCCCAGCATCGTTCTCCGTCCGCGCGAGCAGCACGCCGACCTGGCCGGCTGAAGCCGTCATCCTCGGCGGCATCCTGATCCTCGCGGCGGCCATGCGGCTGGTGCGACTCAGCGGCACCAGCGGCGATCTCGACGAGGGCATCCGGGGCATTCAGTTGTTGCTGATGTCGGCTGGCTATCGCCCGATGCAGGAGATTTACTCCTCGCAGGGGCCGCTGCTGCTGGATCTGCTGTACCCGTTCTATCATTTCTTCGGCGAGACGCTCGGTGCTGCCCGGCTCGCCATCGGCGTGTACTCCCTGTTCGGCATCCTGGGTGCGTACCTGGCGGCGCGGGCGCTTGGCGGGCCGGTGGGCGGGGTCGTGGCCGCGCTGCTGCTGACCCTCAGCCCGAACTATTTGCGGAACTCGCGTCAGGCGCTGGCCGAGGTGCCGGCCCTGGCCCCGGCGATCCTTGCGGTGGCCGCCGCCTTCGAGTACCAACGCTCCGGCCGGCGCATCTGGCTGATCGTCTCCGGCGTGCTGCTCGGCGTGGCGCTGCTCATCAAGCCGATTGTCGTCGCGGCGGTGGTGCCGATAGCCCTGGCGGCGCTGCTCGGACCGCGCATCAGGGTTGGCCCGATGTTCCTGGTCGGCGTCGTCACGCTGGCGGTGGTGGCCGTCATCGTCTTCTCAACCGGCTTCACGACGGTGATGGACCAGATGGTGGACTACCGCATGAAGAGTCGCCAGGCGAGCGGCTGGAGCCTCGCCGAGAACTGGAAGGTGATCCGGGGCACGCTGGTGGCGCGGGATCAGGTGGGGCTGTTCGCGCTCGGCGGCGCCGGCGCGCTGCTGGCCCTGGTGCTGCGGCCCCGGCAGGCGTTGCCGTACGTGGCGTGGCTGCTGGCGTCGGGGGCGCTGCTGGCGTTCTACGCGCCGCTGTTCCCGAAGCATGTGGTGATCGCGGTGCCGCCGCTGGTCATCGCGGCGGGAGCCGGCGTTGGCGCGGGCTGGCGGGCGTTGCGTGACCGCCGGCTGCTCGGCATGATCGGCGCGGTGCTGATGACCGGACCGATCCTGCTGTATGCGTGGTCGCTTCCGACGATCACCACGCTGAATATCGGCTTTATGAACCTGGACTTGGGTACGGAGGGGTTGCGCTTCGCCCAGTCCGCCGACGTGGCCTCGACCATTGCGGCCGTCACCCAGCGCGGCGACTTCATCGTGACGGATCATCCATATCTGGCGTTCATGGCGCAGCGGCTGGTGCCCCCCAACCTCGCGGACCCGTCGGCCAGCCGCATCCGCGCCCGTGAGCTGACCGGCGAGGACATCATCACGGCGGGCGAGCAGTACAACGCGAAGGTGGTCGTCCTCTGGACGGACCGGCTGCGCTCACTCAGCAACTTTCGCCTCTGGCTTGACGAGCGGTTCCAGCCGATCAAGGTGTATGGGCGGGGCGGGGACTCGCCGCGCGTCATCTACGTCCGCGCCGACGCCGACCTGGCCCAGACGCGCCGCGCGTTGGAGGGGTTCATCCAGACGCCGGCCGGCGTGGACTTCGGCGGGGCGATGCGGCTGACGGGCTACTCGCTCGACCGCAAGGTGCTGGCCCGCAACGGCAACGTCGGCGTGACGTACGAGTGGGAGGCGCTGGCGCGGGCCTCGGTGGACTTCCACGTCATCACGGAACTGGTCGGGCCGGACGGGCAGGTCTGGAGCGATGAGGAGTTGTCACTCGGCGGGCGCGGCGTGGGCCTGGACGAGTGGACGCCCGGCCGCTGGATGTTCCAGTCGTCCACCTTCGACGTGTCGGCCACGGCCCCGGCCGGCGAGTACGTGTTGCGCGTCGGCATCTACGACAGCCGCACGAAGGCCGACTTGCCGGTCACAGCCGGCGACCCGCGCCTCGGAATGCAGCAGGAGCCGATCAAGCGTTACGAACTGGCGCGCGTCCAGGTCGAGTAGCGCCGGTCTCTGTTACGGCCGGCGGCTGCCAGCGTGGCTATGTCGGCGCACGTTCCGCCCGGACCGTGTCGTCCTGAGCCTGCTACTCCTGGTTCTCGCCGTCGATTCTTCATGTCATCCTGAGCCTGCGAAGGATCTCACATACACCATCGGCGGTACGGGCGAGATCCTTCGACTGCGCTCGCAAGCTCGCTCCGCTCAGGATGACATGGATGGTGGCCGCTCAGGACCACAGTGGGAGCGTACGCAGGCGCGATGAATCGTGCCCCTATAGGGCACTTCACGTGTAGGGGCGCGATTCATTGCGCCCGCCACCGGACCCGGGCAGCGGGGTTACGGCCGGCGGTCCAGGGCGCGCCGCAGCAACTCGTAGACGGCGTGCGGCACCCGCTGGCTGCCGATGCGCGGGCCGTACTCTTTGCGCGGGCCGTGGCAGTCCGAGCCGCCGACGACCAGCAGGTCAAGCTCCTGGGCGACGGCGTGGTAGTGCGCCCGCTCCTGCTGCCGGTGGATGATCTGCCAGACTTCGATGGCATCCAGGCCAGCCGCCGCAAGGTCGCGGAGGTCGTCGGTGGCCAGGAGCGGGCGGTCCTTCCTGATCTTGGCGGGGTGGGCCAGCGCCGCGATGCCGCCGGCCGCGTGGATCACGTCGATGGCCTCCGTCGCGGTGTAGGCGCGTGGCTCGCGACTAGCGAGCCGGAGCAGCGCGCCGCCGTTGCTGGCCCGGCGCAGGACGCGCTGCTGCACCATCTCCAGAATCAGCGATGCGCCGCCGGGGTACTTGGCACGGTACTTCGTCAGGTCTTCGTGGGAGATCGGCGTGCCCGCTCGGTCCAGCGCGGCCAACACCTCGTCAACATGGGCGGCCATCAGCGAGCGTCCACGCTCCAGAGCCGCCGTGAGGGTTGGGTGGGCGGCGTCGATGCCGTAGCCGAGGATGTGGACGGTGCGTGCGGACCAGTCGGCCGTCAGTTCGATGCCCGGCAGGAACGCGATGCCGTGCTCGGCGGCTGCGGCTGCTGCTTCGGCCAACCCGCCGACAACATCGTGGTCGGTGATGGCGATGGCGGCCAGTCCTTGCGCTGCGGCCTCTTCGACGACGCGGCGCGGCTCCCAGCGGCCATCGGACCACGTCGTGTGCAGGTGGAGATCGACGTAACGCGACGGCTCGGTGGGGCTCGACACCCGGTCGTTGTACCACGGTGGCTTTGTCGGCAGGCCGAAAGGAGACACCGTGGTACAGTGTCCTCGAACCAGATGCCAGACCTGGGAGCCGCTCGCTCAGCGAGGGGCAGCAGTAGCCGTAGTAGTCGAAGGGAGACGCACGTGGCAGACGGAGCGCCGACCATCAATCCGAACATGTTTCGCGCGTACGACATCCGAGGCCTTGCCGGCACCGACCTGACGCCGGACATCACGCGCATCATCGGGCAGGCATGGGGCACGTGGCTGCGTCGCCGGGACGGCGCCAGCATGGTGGTGGGCGGCGACTTGCGCCCACACACGCCGGGGTTGAAGGGCGCGTTCATTGAAGGCGCGCTGGCCGCCGGCTGCGACGTGACGGACATCGGCGATGCGACATCTCCGCTGATGTATTTTGCGACGATCCACCGCCAGACCTCAGGCGGGGTGAACATCACCGCCAGCCACAACCCCGTCGAGTACAACGGCATCAAGATGGTGGAGAAGGACGCGCTGCCGATTTCCGAAGAGGAGATCCGCGAGGTGCGTGACCTGGCACTCGCGGGCGACTTCGAGCATGGCAGCGGCACCCTGGACACCTGGGATGCCACCGCCGCGTACTACGACAAGATCGAGTCGCTGGTGAACGTGGCCCGGCCGATGAAGGTCGTGGTGGACACGGGCAACGGCGTGGCCGGCCTGTTCGCCCCGACGATGCTGCGCCGCCTCGGCTGTGAGGTCGTGGAGTTGTACACCGAGCCGGACTCGTCGTTCCCGAACCACCTGCCGGACCCTGAAGACCCGAAGAACATGGCTGACCTGATGGCACTGGTGCCAAAGGTCGGGGCTGAGGTTGGGCTGGCCTGGGACGGCGACGGCGACCGCCTGGGCGTCTGCGACGAGACGGGCTTTCGCTGGGAAGCGGACTTCATCAACATCCTGTTCGCACGTGACTTGCTGACGCGGCACCCCGGCGCGACCGTGCTGCTGGACGTGAAGTCGTCGCTGAACACGCTGGCCGACATCAAGGCGCACGGCGGCGACCCGCAGCTTGGCAAGACCGGCCACTCGTTCATGAAGCGGCGGATGAAGGCCGAGGGCATCTTGCTGGGCGGCGAGCTGTCGGGGCACATGTTCCTGGGCGAAAACTATCTGCCCGTGGACGATGCGTTGATTGCGGCGGGCCGGCTGCTGGCGATCCTGTCGCGGTCTGATAAGCCGCTGTCGAAGCAGTTCGAGGGGATGGATCAGCTCTACGCCACCCACTTGATCCAGTTGCACTGCCCTGACGACCAGAAGTTCAAGGTGGTGGCGACCCTGCGCGCCCAGTTGGCGGCGAAGTACCCGGTCATCGACATTGACGGGGCGCGCGCCGACTTCGGGGACGGCTGGGCGCTGGTCCGCAACTCGAACACGTCACCGGCGCTGACCGTGCGTTGCGAGGCTCGCACGCCAGAGGGGCTGGCGCGCATCAGCAAGGAGATGCACGACTTGCTGGCCGCGCAGCCGAGCGTCAACATGAGCACCTGGCCCGCCGAGTAGCTCCAACATTCCTGTCAACGCGCGCTCATGCCCCTTGTCCGAATATGGATGAGGGGCAGTTTCATGCTGTACGAGATTTCGAGGCATTCGTGCCCTTTGGCATGTGTGATGCAACACCCTGGCAGTACATCGTGGCGACGTGCCTGCTCGGCAGTCACCAGAAATCTGTGCCAGGCGGCCATCCGTTGAAGTCTGACCTTCGACGAACCATCATCACACTGGCGGCGGCCGGCTCGATCATCGTGGGCGCGCCAGCCCGCGGCCACGCTCAGGAGTCTGCCCCGCCACAGGCCGCCGAGTACGCACAATTCGGGTCGGCGGGGACGGTTAACTCCTACGCCGGACTGTCGTTCGCAGGGCCACGGGCACCGTTCGACCTGTACGACGAAGACAACGCCGAGGGTGACAACGGGCCAGTATCCGAGAACGACAACGAGTACGACGACAGTGAGGACGCCGCCGACAACGGCAACGCGAACGGCAACGACAATGCCGGCGACGCCGACGAAGCGGATTTCCTGCGGGCGGCCGTCTCCGATAGTGCGACCGAGATCGAGGTCGGCCGGCTAGCCCAGGAGCGCGGCACCACCAACGAGATTCGCCAGTTTGGCGAGCGGATGGTGCGCGAGCACGAAGGCCTGATGTGGCAGGCTGCGAGCGTCGCGGCCAGCCGGGGCGTGGAGACCCTATGGCAGCCGAACATGGACGAAGAGCGCCAGCGCATTGCGGTGCGGACCTTGCCTTCCGCTCCGGCGAAGAGTTCGATGACCTCTGCGTCCGGACGGTCGTGCTTGACCAGCGCGACGACGTGAACAGGTACCGGTCGGCGAAGGCGAACAGGGCCGACGACGTGGCCGAGTACGCGAACCAGAACCTGTGGATTCTGGAAGAGCAACTGCGCGTCGCCGAGGACATCGCCAATCGCACCGACGTAGATCTCGATTAATTCCTGGCGGACCTCGACCAATGCCCAGATAGCCGTCCCGCCCGGCCAGAACGGAGGGCGAACAGCAAAAAGGCCGGCCCCCTCAGGAGAGGACCGGCCTTCTCTGTATCAGGAGTTGTCCCCCCTCTCTCGCAAGTGGGAGAGGGGGCTAGGGGCAATACCAGTAAGTTAGCGTGATCTG
>JBBQBU010000109.1:0-13826 GCA_038318015.1 Chloroflexota bacterium
GACCGGTGGCACGCATCCACAGAAGCTGACCGTCATCAGCCTCAACAAGAACCGCTCCGTCAACGTGCAGGGCGCGAACGGGAAAGTCTCGACGCTTGACGCGCACAAGCTGCACGCAGCCACGAGCGCGCCGAAGACGCAGAAGGTTGCCAAGCCGAGCGCGGTGCAAGTCGCACATCCGGTTGGATCAACCCACAAGCGTCGAGACGGCGGCTCAGTCGAGATCGTCGCGCATAACCGCAACGGCACTGTCGTCGCTCACGGGACGGATGCAGCGGGCAAGAAGGTCCGCGCCCGAACGCTCGACGAGCAGCAGTTGCAGGCAGTCGTCAAGCCCAAGGGGCCGGAGTCAGCCAACCTGTCTCACCCGACCGGCATGGCGCTCAGGAACAATCGGACCGGCGGCTCGTACTACGTCGTCGGTCGCCATCAGGGCGGCGGCTACCACATCCGCGAGATCGCCCCGATTGGCAGCAAGAAGCCACTGGTCAATGTCAGTGAAGCCGATCTGAAGAAGAACTTCACCACAAACCCCGGTAGCGTGGTTGCTGTCGGCAAGGTTTCTCTGACCACCTACGACCGTTCTGGGTCAGCAAAAGTCACGTCGATGAACATTCATGCCCTGAACAAGAACGGGACGATTACGCTCAAGACAGCGAGTGGGCGCGAAGTCGTCCTTTCGCCCAGTAAGTTCCAGCGGGCGCAAGGCTTCCAAGCGCGCGGTCCATTGCAGTCGAGTATCGATCAGCAAGACATGCCGATCAAGGGCAGCTTCGCCCGCAAGGGCGGGGGCACGGTCACCGTCCTTGGTCACAACCGCGATGGTGGCGTCGTTGTTGGTGGGACCGATGCCACCGGTAAGGCTGTTTGACCGAAGTCGGTCCCAACCACCGCAGCATGGAACCAGATCAACGTCGCGCAGGGGCACCCGAACCCTCCGGCTGGCTCGACCATGCTCAACATGCGTCAGATGCCAAAGACCGCCAAGGGCGCGATCCCGGATTCGGCCACGCATGCGGTGACGGTTGGCACGCTGTGGCGCGTACCAAACGGGAGCGCGCTACACGTCGTCGGGCGAAAACCGAACGGATCACTACTGGTCCGCGACGAGAAGAACAACGTCACCACGATGACCAGCGACCACCTGATGGCGTCGCACAAGCCGTGGGGCGCGAAGGCTGACAAGTTCCCACTAGGCACGACTGGCAGTCCGCTCGCTCATCCGAGCGTCGTCATGAAGGTGGTCGGGCATACCGCCGGCGGCATGCTGATCGTCAACACGACGGATGGAGCGAACGTTGACATCAAGGGGCATACCAAGAACTCGGTCATCTCGCCGGAGGCATTCAACCTGGCGACGAAGGTCAAGTTCGAGCGGTCAACGAACACGACTCAGGACAGCACGAGTGCGAAGTGGCCCACCGGTGAGCAGTTCCGTCATGGCAAGGTCGATGTCACCGTTCTCGGGCATAATCGTGACGGCAAGATCATCGTCAGACCGGAGCAGGGACGAGCCTACGCGACCGATGCTGGTCGTCTGACCGCAGTCTCTGGTCAGAAGCGGGCATCCGGCTACGAGCCAGTCAAGACATCACTCGCAGATAGATCCCCAACACAAAACCCGACCGCGCAAGATGTCGTCGCGTTCGCTGCCACAGCCGGCATCAAGCCAAACCTCGGGAAGACGCCCTCACCGTGGAATGGGCCTCAACACATCAACCACCTGTTGACGAAAGTCACGGGCAGTGACCGTCTCCCGAACGTCGTTTCCCCGGTGCAGTTGGACGCGATCATCAAAGGTGGCGGCAAGGAGATGTTCCGCGCCGTTTCTGGGTATAGCGGGACTGACTGGTCGAATGCTGAGGCGTTCCGATCTGGCCCATTCTACAACGGGACCGGCATCCACGGTCATGGCACGTATGCAGCGCACTCAACCAAGGGTAACCGCGATCACGCATCCCAGGAAGTGGGAATGTACGGCAACACCATGCTGCGCATGGCGCTGGATCCCAAGGCGAAGGTGATCGACGAGAAAAGAGCCGATCAATATATGGCAATGGAGCAGCAGAAGTTCCTGGCAGATGCGAAGACTGCTGGTATGAAACCCGCTGCCATCGATGCTGGGAGGTTGATCTATAGCGATGTCGGCTTCTGGGCGACGGCACGCGGCTACGATGCCATCGTCGCTAAGGGCGGTAACAATGGTGGAGCGTACCCGGTTGACTACTACGTCATCCTGAATCGTCGGGCAGTCCACGTTGATAAGCTGACGTACAATTCGTCAGCTACGTCTGGTAATACGCTGGTATCGAAGAAACAACCGTCTGGCTGGAAGCGACCGACCGACTGGGCTGCGAACACTCCGAAGGGATAGCATGGAAGCCAAACGAGTCTATCAGGCCAGGATGTCGCGGCAGTTAGCACGCCTCACCGACACCATGACTGCACAGCGGCTGAGACGCGAACATGAATGGATTGATTTTATCCATCGCGTGATGGCTGCTTGCGACGAGCAAGGCATCTTTCAACCTGACCGCGATCTCATCAACGCTATGGAAGACGAACTGTTCTACGGCATCACGCTGAACGCAGAACTGGTGCGACTGGCTGAACTTGAGGAACAGACGGAGGCGAGCGGCATCGACGCGCTCAGGCAGGCTATCCAAAGGCTGCCCTCAGATCCGCCATGCCGCGTTCCAGGTATCTGGTACGAGACACAGAAGCAACATTGGCTCGGATGGCTCGACAACTACCACAGCCCCGGGGGCTACGGCAGAATCGTTCGTCCACGGAATGCCAAGTGGGTCTACAACCACGTCGTCGACCCCTACATGCTCTTCTGGCTTGTCGAAACTTCGGGAGTCCACCGCGACCTCGTAGAAAGCGCGCGTCGCGCACTCTCTACAGAGGGAACCTTCTCAAAACGGTCAGGGGCGATTCGTAAGGTCGTTTCCTGGGCTGACGTGGCCAGGGCGCTCTGGAGCAATGGTCGAGCCGCAAACGGGTGAGCCTTGCTGGCACAACCCTGCCGTTCGGGCAGGATTGTGCACCAGTATCGCGCCGCCGAGGCTCCACGGTAAGGCGGAACAATGCCGGTGCCTGCCTGAGCCTCAGGTCAGAATGCGCTTGATCCTACTCCGACGAAGGTCGGCCAACTGCCGTACTGGTCTTCGACCACCATCCGCAGCCTGAAGGGACCGGGGTTGACGCAGGTTACTGAACTGACCCAGGCTACTGAAAAGCTGACCTGACGCGGGCGCTCCGACAATTCCACGTCCGTCGAGATCTTCTGGCCGACCAACGAGCGGATATCGACGGCGGCAGTGTCGAGACCCTCAAGGCGGATGCGCCGCCTGGCTGCCAGTGACGACTTGCCGTCGTGACGAAACGCCGGCTCTGTTCTTGCTTCGCGCGGTCTGTGGCGATTCAGCGCCGCACCGCAGAGCCGAACGGCGCGTTCAGCGCGTATTCAGGATCGTCGAATAAGTCTCCGGTGACATCACACTCATGGTTCAGGGACGGCGCTGGCGACGTGCGAAATCTAGCAGCCGATGTAGCAACGCCGGCAGACTTCGACAAGTCTGGGCGCATCGTGGCGGTTCTTGTGCGGACTCTGAACAGATACAGATGGACCGCAGCGAACCGCAGCGAACCGCGTTCTACCGGAATGGGGTTCAGGCGGTCAGATGCACCGACGGGGTGCGTGACGAGGTGCGAGGATGGAGCAAAACAAGTAGTCTAAATCAGCCGGTTCCAACTGAGAACGGGTTCAACTATTGGCTCAATGAGTGAGGAGTCAGGTGGACTTACCAGTAAAGTGGCAAAGCGTTGCTGAGGCCCCTATCTAGGCCCCTAACGCGAGATAAACTTCGGCAGACCGTGGCACACGACTACGGAGTCAGCAGGGTTCCTACCAGATATAACAAAGACCGTGGTAGACAGTCGCGAACGACAAACGTAGATTTTGTAAACAGCAGGTTGCGGGTTCGATTCCTGTCGTCGGCTCCACGCTCTACCAGATAGGAAGGCCCTACGGACACCGCCCCAAGTCGCCTGAAACCGCTCGATAGGGTGTCAACAAAGGGTGTCAGATCGGGACACAAAGCAAGCCGCCCCGGTCGCAATGACCGGGGCGGGTCTTGTCAGGTCACCGGCCACGCGCGCGCCGACCGTGGGACCGACGCGGGACGCTGGTGGAGCGAACGACAGGAATCGAACCTGCTGCCGCGTGCTTGGTAGGCACCTGCTCGACCACCTGAGCTTCGTTCGCGTGTGCCCGCCGGCGGGTAGGGCCGGCGGGTGGCCTGACTTTACGTGGCGGCCCCCTTCAGCTCGACTTTGTCCATTTGAGCGGGAGTTCAAGCGGCGAAGGCCAGGGTATTGGTCATGCGGTCGAACAGGGCACGGGGGATTTCGACCATCTCGGGCTGAGGCGGTGACAGAGAAGAAAAGGAAACCGGCCACAACTCGTGGCGCACGAGCGCGAGCGTATCGACAAAGGTGGGCAGGGCTTTGGTGTACCAGGCAGCTTGGCGGATGGGCAGCGGCTGCCCCCGGAGCAGGTAGTGTGCGAACAGGGTGACCAGCGAAAACAGGCCGAGCAGGGCCGGAGTCGTGCGGAGGATCGCGAGGTCGGACCACTGGCGCTGGGTCTCGATGCCGAGATGAGCCCGCGTCTCCTCGAAGGTGACCTCAAGTTGCCAGCGCAGCACGAACCACTCCACGATCTGCTGCGGCGGCACGGCCCGGTCGGTGCTGAGCAACGCCTGGGGATCGAGTTGACCGGTGGGATCGCGGATCAGCACCCAGCGCAGCGGGACGACCGGCAGGTCGGGGTGATACCAGACCGCGGTGCCGCTGGCGAGCTCGACCGGGCGGGTCGTGCCGCCGTACCAGCGGACGGCGACCGCCTCCCAACACGTCAGCGGATCGGCCAGCCGCTGGGCCAGGCTCGGTTGGCGGTCGCCTTTCTTGCGCGGCGCGCCGCGCGTGCCCGGCTGGCGTACTGGTGCAGGGTCATAGAGCGCGGCATCCAACCGCAAGCGGGTCACCATCGTGACCGGCTCGGCCAGGCCCGCACACGCCGCCAACAACTCGACCACCGCATAGGTGCTATCGGCCACCACCACCAGCGCCCGCCCTGGCAGCCAGCGACGAAGCTGCTTGACGATCTGGCGCGCCCAGTCCGACAGCGTCTTATGCCGCCGCTTCCGCTGCTGGGCATACCGCTCAGACGGCGCCAACACCGTCAGGAACGGCAACCCCCAGACCCGCTCCGCCCACGGAATCCGCGCCAGAAGTTGCACCGAGATCCAGCGCAGCCCACTCGCCTTGACGAAGTGCCCCTTGCTCGACCGCACCGGGTCGCGGTAGATCCCTCGTGCTGCAATCTTCGCCCCCCACCGACGCTCAATCGTGTCATCCAGCCCGACCACGACCGGCGCGTCGGCCGCGACGAACACCCCCACCAGCGCTACCAGCAGCCGACGACCCACCTCCCGGCTCGACCAGCTCGCCCGATTCAACACGCGGTGATAGTTCTGGAATTGCCGCTCCTCACTCTGCCCCATCACCTGCAGGATCGCTGCGACCGTCCGCTGTCCTGGCGCCAGAATCGCTCCGACCACCAGCACCTGCACCCAGTCTCACACCCGCTCACTGAAGTCCGCCTCAAACAGCCGCAGCACGCCTATAATTTCTCTCGGCAGGGTCACCATGGCTCACCCTTTCTTGGCAGTGGGGGTGGGTCAAGCGTACCCTGCCTCTTTCATTCCGTCTACCAAATGGACAAAGTCGAGCTCAGGTACACTGCCGGCATACGCGGTGGGGCGGTCGGGTGCTGGCGCACGGACGGCGGGCCGGTAGTGTTGCCGGCCCGCGCCCTTGCCGAGGACCGGGAGGGATTGCAACGATGCAGGTCAAGGCAGCGGTTCACTATGAGCCTGGGCAGGGCGTCGAGATCGAGATGCTCGACCTTGAGGAGCCACGGGCACACGAGGTCCGCGTCAGGTACGCAGCCAGCGGGGTGTGCCACAGCGACCTTCACCACATCCAGGGAATCGTGCCGCACCCGACGCCGGTCGTGTTCGGGCATGAGGGCGCTGGCATCATCGAGGCGGTCGGCCCGGATGTCACCGGCGTCTCGGTTGGCGACCACGTCCTGACCTCGTACATCCCGTCGTGCGGGCGCTGCTGGTACTGCACCATCGGCCGCCCGAACCTGTGCGACTTGCGGGACAAGCCGCGCTACCTGCTGCACGATGGCACCAGCCGCTTCAAGAAGGGCAACCAGGACATCTTGCAGTACCTCCAACTCGGGACGTACGCGGAGATGGCGACGGTGCCGGACGTGAGCGTCATCCCGATCCGCAAGGACGCGCCGCTTGAGGTGGTGTGCCTGGTGAGCTGCGGGGTGATGACGGGCTTCGGCTCGGTGGTGAACCGCGCCCAGGTGAAGCCAGGATCGACCGTGGTGGTGTACGGCTGCGGCGGCATCGGCCTGAACGCGATCCAGGCGGCGGCGCTGGTGGGGGCCGCGAAGGTCGTGGCGGTGGATGTCTTCGACCAGAAACTGGAGTGGGCGAAGGAGTTCGGGGCGACGCACACGGTCAACGCGAGCCAGGTGGAAGACCCGGTTGCGAAGGTGAAGGAGATCTGCGGCCGTGACGGCGCGGACTACGCGATTGAGGCGGTCGGCATCCAGCGGACGATGGAGCAGACGTTTCAGTCGGTACACCGGGGCGGCACAGCGGTGTTGATTGGGGTGCCGCCAGCGGGCATGCGGCTGTCGATTGACCCGTCGATGCTGCTGCAAGAGCGCGTCCTGACGGGGGCATCGTTCGGCGGCACGCGGCAGCGGGTGGACTTGCCGATGATTGTGGACATGTTCATGGACGGCAAGTACAAACTGCGCGAACTCATCAGCCGCGAGGTGGAGCTAGAGCAGTTGAACGACGCCTACGACATGCTGCTGAAGGGCGAGGTCAAGCGGAGCGTGATCCGCTACAGCTAGCCGGTACGATTCCGGGAGCCGGCGGTGTGGGCCGCCGGCTCCCGCAACCTGTCACGATGATCACTGGCAGCTTGCGGTGTAGAAATCGTGCCATCGTTGCGTACGGACGTGGGGGCGCATCGCGAGAGTCGAAGCACCAGCGATCACGCGTGTGACCGATGAACTGCGCCGGCAACTGGTAGGCATCTACGGTCCGCGATTGCACGGCGGCTATCTCTTCAGCTCGTACGCACGTGACGACCAGGACGACGAGTCTGACCTTGACATCTTGATTGTGCCTAACACGATCCCGGCGTACGGCGCTGAGACTGATCGCACCAGCACGCTCATCGCGCGGCTGTCGTTGGAGTACGGCGTCAGTATCAGCCGCGTGTTCATGAGCCAGGAAGACTGGCAGCATGGCGCGAGTGCGTTCCTGCACAACGTCCGTCGGGATGCCATCCACATGCTGTCTCAGCCTATCGCTGTCCTGGCAGAGAGCTGATCCACATTCGTGCCGATCGTTCGTATCGAGACGGCCATCAATGCGCCGATTGCACGGTGTTTCGATCTGGCGCGCGATCCGGACCTGCACACGCGCTCGGTCGCGCAGACAGGCGAGCGCGTCGTGAGCAGGACCGGCAGCGGCCTGCTCACACTGGGGGACACGATCACGTTTGAAGCGGTGCATTTCGGGGTCCGCCAGCGGCTCACGGCGAAGATCACCCGATTCGAGCCGCCCTACCTCTTTGAGGATCACATGGTGCGCGGCGCGTTCCGGTCATTCACGCACCAGCACGTTTTCCGCGAGGATAGGGGCATCACGGTGATGACCGATACGTTCGACTATCAGGCTCCATTCGGGTTGCTTGGCACGCTGGCGGAGCGACTGTTTCTGACGCGCTACATGAAGCACTTCCTTGTGGGTCGTGCCGCCTTCCTGAAGCAGCAGGCCGAGGCGCACCCGGCCTGACGCGCCTCATTGCGACTACAGGATGTGGTCGGCGGCAAGCTGGCGCAGGGTGGCCGTGCGGGCACCGGCGTTGCGGAGGGCGTCGGTGGGGCGCGGCTCCCAGACGGCATCGACTGGTGCCTGCGGGGCGGGGATGCCGTCCACGACCCAGCGGGCTTGCAGCGCCGCGCCGGTCGCTGCTGCCTCCGAGACGGCCGGCCGCTGCACCGGCAACTCGATGATGTCCGCGCACAGCTGCCCCCAGCCATCAGACGCCGAGCCGCCGCCGACCAGGGTGATGGTGGTCGGTTGCACGCCGGTCCGGCGCAGCGCGTCCAGCCCGTAGCCCAGCCCGAACGTCACGCCCTCCAGCACGGCGCGCACCAGCGCCTCCGGGCCGTGGCCGCCGCGCAGCCCGGCGAACATGCCGGCGGCCTTTGGCAGACTCGGGACGCGCTCGCCGGCGAGGTGCGGCAGAAAGATCGGGCCGGCACCGGGCACCGTCGCCTTCAGCGCCCGCTCGATGCCGGCGTGGTCGAAGCCGACGAGATCACGCACCCACTCGGTCGCCACGGTGCAGCCGAGTGTGCAGACCAGCGGCAGCCAGCCGCCGGTGGAGTCGCAGAACGCGGCCGACTCGCCGCGCGGGTCCACGGCCGGCTCGGCACAGTAGGCGTAGACGGTGCCGGATGTGCCCAGGCTGACGATGACCGGCCCGGGCTGGGTAGCACCGATGCCGATGGCCGCACACATGTTGTCGCCGCCGCCCGCGCTGACCGGGATGCCGGCCGGCAGGCCAAGCGCCTCGGCAGCAGCGGGGCGCAGCCGCCCGACCTGCGACAACGACGGGATGATCGGGGGCAGGGTGCGCTGCCAGTCACGGTCCTCGTCAAGCAGGGTGAGGACGGTCTGCTGATACGTCCTGGTCCGCACGTCCACGTAGCCGGTGCCGGAGGCGTCGCCCGGCTCGGTGGCGAACTCGCCGGTCAGCCAGAGGTTCAGGTAGTCGTGCGGGAGGCAGATGCGGGCGGTGCGGTCGTACGCTTCCGGCTCGGAGCGGTGGAACCAGGAGATCTTCGGGGCGGTGAGACCCGGCAGGAAGGCGCTGCCGACGAGAGCCAGCACGGCGTCCGGCCCGCCGAGCTTGCAGGTGAGCCTGCCACAGTCAGGCTCGGTGGTGGTGTCGTTCCAGAGTTTGGCGGGGCGCACCACGCGGTCCTCGGCGTCCAGGCAGACCAGCCCGTGCTGCTGCGCGCTGACCCCGATACCGACCACCTCCACGAACCCAGGGCTGAGGCTTGACAGCGCCTCGTGGGTGGCCTGCTGTACGGCCGTTACCCACCAGTCAGGGTGCTGCTCGCGGGTGCCGTCGTCACGGGCGATCAGGTCGTGGGGGGCGCGACCGAGCGCGAGCGGCACGAGCGTGTCGGCGTCAACCAGCAAGGCTTTCGTGGACTGGGTACCGCAGTCGATCCCCAGGAAGGCGCGTCGTGCCATCGTAGCATCCTCCGCTGGCCGGTGTGTGGCCGCTGGAAGGGTAGCCTCAGCGCGTGGCGAGTGGCGAGAAGGAATGCTCCTCTTCCGCGGACTGGTCAGGGGGTAACGGGTCGTCAATCGTGAGTGGCACGTGGCGCTGCTTCAGGCCAGGTCATCCTGACTTGGGATTGGACAACATATTGGCCGCAGGAGCAGCGGTCGAGAGCCGACCGGGCGTCCCCACCAGGAGGGCGGGCGTACAGTGCCACTTCATCGGGGGAGTATTCGTTGCGTTCGGCTACTCGTCGTCTGTAGCCGAACTCGCAGAAAAGTCTGCCCCGACGCGCCTCCGCAGACTCGCCTACGCGCCGCTCCAAGCGCCACCACGGCCGGCTTCCGTCGCCGTTCCCCTTCCAATCCGCCCCTCCCCCTTTCCCCTCCCAACGATTCTCGCCGGCACCCAGCATCCCCCGTGCCATTGCCCTGTGGGGGTCAGGCTAGCCGGGGCCGGATGGGGCGTCAGGCAGGCAGGGTCCAGGTGGCCGGGTCTGGGCGGCACGTGTGCCACAGTGTTGCGCGCTCGTAGGACCGGGCGATGCGGAGCACCGTCGCGTCGTCGAACGGCTTGCCGACAATCTGGATCGAGACCGGCAGGCCGTCCTGGCTGAACCCGCTCGGGACCACACAGGCCGGCAGCCCCACCAGATTCCAGACGTTCGTGTACCGCGACGCTGCCCGCACGAGGTCGCTCGGGGTTGGGTCGGCGGGGAACGGCGTCGCTGGCTCGGACTGGCCGGGGAAGATCAGGGCATCCACCCCGCGCATGATCTCGGCGATCTCCCGCGCGAGGCGCGCCCGGAGCCGCTGTGCCCGCAACAGGTCGTGCGCCGAGCAGAGCGAACTCGCCAGCATCAGCAGGCGCGTCGGGCGGCGGTACCGCTCCGGATGCTCGCGGATCACGTCGCGGTGATACTCGTACATCTCGGAGAGCATCGCCCCCCAGATGCCTTGCGCCTGGTCAAGCGTTGGTGCGTCGACGTCCACGATCTGAGCGCCTTGCCGCTCCAACTCCGCGAAGGCGGCAAAGGCGGCCGACTTCACGTCCGGGTGCAGCCCCGGCCAGTCCACGTAGAAGCGGCGCGGCAGCCCCAAGCGCATGCCGCGCACGCCGTCCTCCAGGCCACGCGTGTAGCTCTGTGGGCGGGCCTGCGAGGTCGCGGCGTCGCCGGGGTCGTGCCCCGCGATGGCCTGGAGCAAGATGGCCGCGTCCCAGACGCTCCGGGTCATCGGGCCAACGTGATCCAGGGACCAGCACTGCGGCAGTACGCCGCGCCGCGTCACCAGCCCGTAGGTCGGCTTGTGCCCGACCAGCCCGCACATGGCTGCCGGCCCGCGAATCGAGCCGCCGGTATCGGAGCCGAGCGCGCCGGCACAGAGGCCGGCGGCGGCCGCCGCCCCCGAGCCGGACGACGAGCCACCGGTGATGCGCTCGACGTTCCAGGGGTTGCGGCCGGTCGGGAACGGGCCGTCTTCCAGCGAGCCGTCTGTGGCCGGCCGGCCAAACGCGAACTCATGCATCGACGCTTTGCCCAGGATGACCGCGCCGGCCTCCTCCAGCTTCGTCGTGATCGGCGAGTCCTCCGTCGGGACGTTGTGCGCCAGCACCTGTGAGCCGGCTGTCATCCGCACCCCGACCACGGCGATTAGGTCTTTCAGCGCGATGGGAACGCCGTGCAACGGTCCGCGCACGGTCCCCTGGGCGCGCTCGGCGTCGGCGCGGCTGGCCTGGGCCAACGCCCGCTCTGGCGTCACCGTGATGTACGCCCCGAGCACTGCATCGTACTCGGCGATGCGCCGCAGATACGCATGCGTCGCCTCGACCGCCGAGAACGTGCCGGCCTGGAGCGCATCAGACACGCCCTTCAGATCCAGGTCTGTGATCGCGTCGGAGGCGGGGATGCCCGGCAGGCGCGTTGCGTGTGCGCTCATGCTGGCCCTCCAATCCTGGTGTTCGGCGTACCGGCTGGCAGGGACACGCCGGCCCCGGCCTGGGCCGGCTTCTGGGTGAACGATGGCTCCTCGGCCAGTGCGATGTCGGCGGCACGTAGCCGTGCCCGGATCGGCCGATGCTCGGTCCACATCACGAACAGTTGGTCAATGTCGCCGGGCGGCACCGACAGGTCGGCGGCCAGCACCTCGGCGTCGAACTGGGCACGGAGCGCGGCGGAGTCCTGGGAATCAGGCTGGCGCGCACTGGATTGGCTCACAGGAAGACCTCCAGGTCGTGCTGTCTGGGCTGCGGTCGAGGACAGGGCTACAGGAAGGGTACCCCGGACCCGTCGGCCGGCTCACCTCTTTCCGGATGGGATCAGGTCAGGTCAGGCTGTGTCGAGCCAGCGCCAGACGGCTTCCCCGATGGCCGCCAGGGCCACCGCGCCGTCGCCGTCGTTCGCCAGCCCGTCCGTGAACGCCACCACGATGACCCGCCCGCGCGGATGCTCGATCCAGCCGGCATCATGGAGCAGGCCCGGCACGTTGCCGGTCTTGTGGGCCACCGGCGTCTCGTCTGGCAGGCGGGCCGGCAGCCCGGCGTTGAACTGCTGGCCCAGCAAGATCGTGCGGGCCTGCGCGGCGGCCCCCGGTGAGAGGCCGTCTCCCGTGGCAATGCGGCGCAACAACGCGGCGATGTCCCGGGCACAGGTCACGTTCTCCAGGCCGCGCGCGCGGGCCTCGAAGTCGTACATCTTGCGGCCCAGGCGCGTCGCGGTCAGCCCGAGCCGGTCAATCACTGCCTGCACGGTGCCAACTCCGAGCCGGTCGATCAGCGCATTCGTCGCAGTGTTGTCGCTGACGACGGTCATCAGCGTGGCAAGGTCCAGCAGCGTCAGGCTGGCCCCCGCGCCAAGATAGCGGAGGACGCCGGTGCCGTCTACCCGGTGCTGATCTTGCAACACCCAGCCCTCGACGGTGTCCAGGCTGCCAGCGTCGGCCTGCTCCAGAAACGCCCAGAGGATCGGCAGTTTGATGATGCTGGCCGACGAGTAAACGGCATCGCTGTGCAGGTCGATCAGCGGCGCGGCATCCTCCGGGCGCTGCACCACGACGGCGAGCCGGCCCGCCAGCCCCGCTGCGATGGCGGCAAGTTGGTGCCGAAGCGCCGTCAGCGGCTCGTCGCTGGCCGCACGTGGCGCGGGTGGCAGGTTGCCATCAGCGTGACCGGTCGGCTGCATCGTCTCCCTCTCCAGCGTGCCGCACCCGCTAACGGCCGCTTCGGCTGTCTGGTCAACTGTGATTGAACTTTCGCACAACCTTTACCCGACGTTCAGGTTGCCTGCGTCCGGAGCGGCGATACTCCGTCTACGCCTGTAGCCTGGGTCGCAGGCTCATTTCGCTCTCGGAGTCGCTATGCGTTCGCTCATCGTCGGCGCCGCCGCCCTGTTGGCGGTCAGTGTCACCACTCCGGCCCTGGCAGCGCCGCTCTCGGTCTTCCCAACAGCCGCTGCAAGCACGGTCCAGAGCCTGCCCACAGACGGCGCGACGAGCGTGCTTGCAACCACCACCAAGAAGAAGAAGAAAAAGAAGACGACGACCACGAAGGCTGAATCTGCCAGCATCGAAAACATCGCCTCGGTGCGGCGTGGTGAGAAGGGCTTCCAGATCATCACGAAGGTCGCCAAGACGGACCGTGTCTGCTCGCTGAAAGTCAAGTGGAACGACGGCACAACCGAGACCGCGGATGACGTCGATGCTGACAAGAGCAAGGAGTGTACGTCTGAGTTGGACGTGCCAAGCGGCCGCGACGCGGTTGGCACCGCAACCGCTACCGTGACCGTCAAGGACTCGAAGGGCAAGAAGGTCGCCACGGCGAAGAAGACGTTCACCGTCAAGTAGGCAGCGTCCGCGCCTGCTCCGCGCACTGGTCCACGACACACGGAGGGCCGCCCCAACAACCCGGGCGGCCCTCCGTGCGTCCAGGGCCGGCCCGTCGCGCCCAGCGGTCGGGGGGGCGGCGTTCAGGCTGGCGGCAGGTTCGTCAGCAGCTGCACCGCGTCGTCCAGCGAGCCGAACGTCAGGCGGTAGCAGGCAACATCCTGCAACAGGTCGGTGAGTGTGCCGATGCCGAACGCCCCGTGTTTCGGCACACTGAACGACTGCTGCAACAGCACTTGCAGCGTGGCGGAGCGCGCCAGCGGCTCCAGGCGCGTGGCGGCACCGACCACGTAGCGTGGCACCACCACCGCGCCGACCGGCACCGGGGCCGGCAGCCAGGCATCGGACGGCGGGCGAATGTACCAGACCTCTTCGCCGCCGAAGCGATGGTGCGGCGCGTCGGTGAGCAGCGCGGGATAGGCCGGGGCCAGCGGCCCGCGCGACCCGTCCTTGACGCAGATGCTCCGCACGAACGGC
>JBBQBU010000110.1:0-13758 GCA_038318015.1 Chloroflexota bacterium
GTTGACGGTAGAGCGGCAGTTCTCGGGCGGCGGCCTGTACGACAGCCTCAACGTGCCGAAGCTTGCCGGCGACTGGGGCACCATTGAGGTGCCGCGCGGCGGGCGGGTGCTACGGCGGGCCTACTACCGTGCTGATGGGGCGCTGGTGGGTGAGCTGTTCAACATCCAGACGCCGGCCGAGATTCGTGGGGACCGCGTCTGGTACATCGACCTTGAGGTTGACGTGGTGCGACTACCAGACGGCGTGGTCACGGTCGTGGACGAGGACGACCTCGCGGCGGCCGTGCGCGTCGGCGGCATCAGACTTGACGTCGCCCATGATGCTCTGGCACTCGCCCGCCGCCTGGCCGACATCCTGCGGGCCGGCGGCGAGTGGCGCGGCGCTGACGTTCCAGACGACCAGTACCACCCGTCCGGTGCGCCGGCCCGACGGACTGACGCCGGCGATCTGCCCCGGTGCTGGCACCATCGCGGCAAGACAAACGACACGTAGCGAACAGACATTTTGGGCGCGGCAGACCCGTTCCGGCCGATGGCCCCGTTACAATCCCTGAGACGTGTCCAGCATGCATGGGGGGGTCGCCAGACGGGCTGATTATCTCTCGGACCGTTTGGCAGATTGTGGCCGCCGCGTCCGTTTTCGGATCGGGCAGGGAGTAGTGGCGTGGCACAGACCTTCACCCGTCGACGGATGCTCACGCTGGCAGCAGCGGCTGGTAGCATAGTGGCATCCGGCGTCCTCGGTGCCTGCTCAACCGGGCAGCCGCAGCCGACGGTCAGGGGCGTCCCGACGCTGATGCCGACTGCCCTGCCCACGGCGGCCCCCGCCAGCGCCATCCGCGCAACGGTGGCCCCGACCGGGCAACCTCCGCAGACCGGCCTGGCTGCCCAGGCCGCCCCCGGCGGCACCGGCGATGCGAAGCCCGCCACCGCCGCCACGGCCACCATCACGCCCCAACCCGCGCGGTCGGCGAAACGCGATGTTGTCATTATGCAGGGGGCAGACGCCACCACCCTTGACCCGCACCTCTCGACGTTCGCCACCGATGTGAACGTCACGTTCACCATCTTCGACAACCTGACGTTCCGCAACGAGGACCAGTCGGTCATCCGGCCAATGCTGGCAACGGAATGGAAGGTGGAAGAACGCCGCTGGGAACTGAAACTGCGGCCACATGTGCGGTTCCACAACGGCGACCCGCTCACCTCGGAGGACGTGAAGTTCTCCATTGAACGGACGTACGATCCCACCGCAAGAACGGGCGTCGCCAATGTCTTCTCGACGGTTGAGCGAATCGAGACGCCGGACCCGTTGACGGTGATCTTCCAGATGCGGCAACCTGACGCGCTGCTGCCGTCGCGGCTGGCCTTCTACGGCGGCCAGATCATGCCGAAAGCGTACTTCGAGAAGGTCGGGCCGGCCGGATTCCAGCAGTGGCCCATCGGCACCGGGCCGTACAAGTTCGCGGAGTGGCAGAAGGACAGTCAGCTCATTTTGGAGCGGTTCGACAGCTACTGGGGCGGCGCACCCAGCTTTGAGCGCGTGATCTTCAAGCCACGGCCGGAGATTGCACCGCGCGTCGCGGCGCTGCTGGCTGGTGAGGCGGACCTCGTGACCAGCGTGCCGGCCGATCAACTCGACGTTATCAATCGGAGCGGCCGGGCGCGCGCTGACGGCGCACTCTATAACGGCCTGCACGTCCTGGTCGTCAACGCGACGGTGCCGCCGCTGAACAATCGGTTTGTCAAACAGGCACTCTCGCTGGCCATCGACCGCGACGCCATCATCCGGGCGGTCCACAAGGGCCAGGGTGTCATCCCGAACGGCTTGATCGCGCAGGGCGACTTCGGCTTTGATGCGACCCTGCCCCCGCTGGAGTATAACCCAGACCGCGCCAAGCAGCGGCTCAAGGAAGCGGGCTACGGCGGCGAGGAGATCGTCTTTGAGACGACGCAGGGCTACATGGACGGCGACCGTCAGATGGCCGAGTTGGTCCACGAGATGTGGCAGAAGGTCGGCGTCAACAGCAAGTTGCAACTGATCGAGATTGCCGAGCGTGCCGAGAAGACCCGTCAGAAGTCGTTCAGGGGCATCTATTGGTCCGACCCGGTCAGCACGCTGCTGGATCCGGACGGCATGATGTACCGGCTGCTCGGGCCGGGCGGCTCGCAAGAGTACTGGACTGACAAGGACTGGATCAGGCTGGGCAACGAGGCGCGGTCGTCGCTGGACCAGGGCGTGCGGCTCCAGAACTACCGCCAGATGAACGCGATGGCGCTGCAACATCTGCCGTGGATCCCGGTGGTGCAGCCGCGCCGGCTGTCCGGCATCGCCAACGGGATCGAGTTCCGGCCGTACGGCAACGGCTACGTGAACGTGCGCCGCGAGAACCTCAAGCCGCGCGGCTAGAGCAGCGGCACGGACTGGGCGACGTCATTTGATCGCGGCCTGTCGACGCGAATCATCCACGCAGGCTATCCTGCCTCGGCAACACAACGTTGCTTCTTGACCGGAGGATGAGTCTGTGTCTGTCCCGCCGTTCACCGCCTTTTGGTCGGCCGTGCTTCGACATATAGCGAATGGGCAGACCTGGACTTCGGCGGAATTGGCTGAGGTCATCGCAGACGATTTCAAACTCAGTGCCGCAGACCGCGCCGATACCATTCCATCCGGAAGAACCCGTGTCCTTGATCGAGTCCTCTGGACCTGTACGTACTTCCGCCAGGCTGGCCTTCTTGAGTCACCTCAACGTGGACGAGTGAGGATCACCCAGCGCGGACTTGACTTCCAGCAGAAGCACCCTGGCAGCGTTGAACGCGACGATCTGCTGCAGTTCCCGGAGTTTCGCGACTTCAAGACGCGCAAGAAACGCCTTGAGCCTGGGGCACCGAACTCAAGCGAGACGGTCAGCGAGATCTCAACTTCATTGGAAGAGATTGCCTCTCCAAGTGAGGTCATGGTTCAGGCCTATCAAACCATCGTCGCCGCCCTTGTTGAGGACGTGCTATCGACGCTCAAGCAGCTTTCGCCGACGCGCTTCGAGCAAGTTGTCATCGACGTACTCGTCGCGATGGGATACGGTGGGACGCAGGAGGACGCCGAGCGAGTGGTAGGCCGGACCGGTGACGGCGGCATTGACGGTGTCATCAAAGAGGATCGCTTGGGCCTCGACACGATCTACGTGCAGGCCAAGCGTTGGAAAAACACAGTAGGGCGTGCCGAGGTCGCAAGTTTCGTGGGCAGCCTGCTGTCGTTTCAGTCTGGCAAGGGCGTGTTCATCACGACCGGCATGTATAGTGCCGATGCGCAACGCTACATCGACCAGATGAAGACAGACAAGCGGGTAGTCTTGATTGATGGCCCGTCACTGGCGCGGCTCATCATTGAGCACGGCGTCGGCGTGACGATCACCCAGACCTATCAGATCAAGCGCATGGACTCAGACTACTTCGCCGAGATCTGAAGACACCGCACCGTGCCGCGACGATTCTGGAGCGAATCAGAGCCGCTTGACAGGTCTCCGGAATGGTCGATCACTCGCCGTGATAGGATGACGTTCGGCCTGCCTTCCGCTGCGGCCTCGTCTTCGCACCTGGGGAGAGACGTATGCGCTATGACGCTCACTGTTGCATTGTCGGCGGCGGCCCGGCCGGCATGGTGTTGGCGCTCCTGCTCGGGCGGGCAGGCATCCTGACCACCCTCCTCGAAGAACACGAGGACTTTGCGCGCGATTTCCGTGGGGACACGGTCCACCCCTCCACGATGGAGTTGATGGACGCGCTCGGGTTGGCGGATCGGCTGTTGCAGCTACCGCACACCAAGATTCACCGTCTCAGCTTCGATGCGCCTGGCGGAACCGTCGTCATGGCGGACCTGACGCGCGTGCCGACAAAGTTCCCGTACATCACCATGATGCCGCAAGCGCGCTTCCTCGATTTCCTGGCCGGCGAAATCACGCACCTGCCGAACGTGCGGCTGGTTATGGGCGCCGCCGCGCACGGGCTGCTCTGGGAAACCACGCGCGGAACCAGCGGCGTCGCGGACCGTGTGCCAGCCGGGCGGGCGTCCGAAACGCCACGCGCCGCCGCGGCCCGTCCGCCCCAGGAGGGCCACGGCCCGCTCCCTGACGATGCGACAGTGACCGGCGTCCTCTACCGAACCAGGACCGGTCAGCATGACGTGCGCGCACCATTGACCATCGCCGCAGACGGGCGCTTCTCGCGGATCAGGCGACTGGCCGGCTTCGAGTTGGCATCTACCGCGCCCCCTATGGATGTCATCTGGTTCCGCCTGCCCAGGCGCCCGGACGAGCCGGACGACGCGCGCGGCAAGATCGGCAAGGGCCACCTGATGGCGATCCTGAACCGGGGAGCGGAGTGGCAGATCGCCTACGTCATCGCCAAGGGCAGCTACAAACAGATCCACGATGCCGGGTTGCCGGCGTTCCACCGGGCCATCGCTGAAATGGTGCCGGAGTTCGCGGACCGCGTGGGGCAGATCACGGACTGGCATCAAGTTTCACTGCTGGCGGTCGAGGCCGGGCGCATCAAGCGCTGGTTCCGACCGGGCCTGCTGCTCATCGGCGACGCCGCCCACGTGATGTCGCCGGTCGGCGGCGTGGGCATCAACTACGCGGTGCAAGACGCCGTGGTCAGCGCCAATGTCCTGACGGGGCCACTGCGGGCGGGCCGTCTTCGGCTCCGTGATCTCGCGGCAGTGCAGCGACAGCGCGAGATTCCGACCCGGATCATCCAGGGCTTCCAGCGGCTGGCCCAGGAGCAGATTGTCACTCGGGCGCTGGCCTCCGACGCGCCGCTCCAGCCGCCGCCCTTCATGAAGTTGCCCATCCTGCGGGATCTAATCCCGCGCATGCTGGCGCTCGGCGTCTGGCCCGTCCACCTCAGGTCGTAAAGGCCGATGGCCGATCAGCGAATAACCTCGATGGAAATCGGGACTTGCAGTGTGCTCCAGGCTCGATCAGCTGTGATAGTCGGCATGCCACGCTGTTCGGCCAATGCCAAACAACAGCGATCAGCAAGTGAGAGGCCGGCTGATTTGGTCGACGGCCGCAGGCAGGCGGCACGGTAGGCCAGGTCCGTATCGAGCGGGATCACCTCCAATGCAAGGTCATCGAACTGTTGCCGTGCTGCGTCAGGGATCAATCCGCGATCAATGAGCCGCGTCACCACCTCGACCATGTTGACTGAGGAGATGACCGCATCGTCACGTATGGCCTGGCTCACGCGCGCCGCCCCAGGCTCACCGAAGAACAACGCGAGAACTGCAGAGGCATCCAGAACGCTACTCACGCGCTGCCTCGGTCCGACGCTCCACGATAAACTCATCGACCTCTGACACGCCGGGTCTGATGTACGGCTTCATGCGCTCCTGCACGCGACGAATAGAAGCGTCCAGGCTCAGCAGCCGCAACTCGCCGTCCTCGACGCGCATCACGACGACCGTCCCTTCGTCAAGGCCCAACTGGTGGCGTATGTCGGCAGGGATGACGAGCCGTCCGCCCGCCCCGATACGTCCGCGAAGCCGCGATGCTGGACTAGCCGTCCGTGCGCTGGTTACCATGATCGTCCTCACCGTACAAATTTTGGTCATCCTACCATACGCGGAAACAGTGGCAGGTTTCCCGTGTCTGACACAACGCGGAAGTCGGTTACAGCCCGGCTATTCCGATTCGGCGGACGGGTCCGGGCGGTACTGCTCCGGGCGCAGCTTCGCCAGGAACGGCAGGTTCCGGTACCGCTGGTGGTAGTCCAGCCCGTAGCCGACCACGAACTCGTCGGCCAGTTCGAAGCCGACGTAGCGGATCGGCACATCCGCGAGGCGGCGCGTGCGCTTGTCGAACAGCGCGCAGACTTCCAGGCTGGCAGGCTGCCACCGCTCCAGGTGCCCCAGGACGTACCGCAGGGTCATGCCGGTGTCCACGATGTCCTCGACCAGGATGACGTGCCGACCCTGGATGTCCAGATCCAGATCCTTGACGATACGCACCGGACCGGTGCGCCCCAAGGCTGAGACGGCCATGAAGTCGATTTCGACGGGCAGGGCGATCTGCCGGATCAGGTCGGCCAGGAAGAAGGTGACGCCCTTGAGCACACCCAGCAGGATCGGCGGGCGGCCGGCGTAGTCGGCGGCGATGCGTTCTCCCAGGCGACAGACCCGCTCGGCGATGGCCGCCTGGCTGAACAGGACGTGCTCCGCACCGGCTTCTGCGCGGAACGCCTCCGCTTCCGGCGAGGCCACCTCGTCCGGCCCGTAGCCGTACTTCGCCAGCAGTTCCTGGTAATCCTTGCGGTACAGCAGCCGGACGTTCACATTGGGATAGAGTTCGCGCAGCATCCGCAGCTTGCGGTTCTTCTTCGTGACAAGCCGCTGCCGAAGCGTCGTCAGTTCCAAATACAGGTTCAGTTCTGGCAGGAAGAAGTCCGGGCTGAACATCTCCAACACGCGGTCCCCGATGGCGCGCAGCACAAACGAGTGCGGCTCGTAGCGCCAGGGCACGCGGTAAAAGTCGAAGATGCGCGCAAGTTCGCGCTCGCTGGGGTGCGCGAAGACAACAGGGGCGTCGGCCGGCCGGTCGATGATGCCGGCCGGCGTCCCGGCGATGGAAGGCAAGTACCCGTCGTCCCCGCCGAGCGCGGGCTGCGGGTGGTCGGTTGCCTCCAATCGCCTGCTCCCTGTGCTGCCGTAGCCGTGGGCGGGCCAGACCCGGGTCGCTTCAGATCGGCCTGAGTGTGTCCGCGAGCGCCCGCATCTCCCGTCCGATTTCGGCCAGGCCTGCGGCGTCGTCAGGGTCGTTCGCCACGCGCGCCACCGCTCGGGCCACTTGCCGCATCTGATCCTCGGTGGCCCCGCGCGTCGTCAGCGCCGGCGATCCGAAGCGCACGCCGCTGGTCTGGCGCGGCGAGCGCGTCTCGCCGGGCACCGTGGACTTGCTGGTGATGATGCCAACCTGCTCCAGCGCCGTCGCCAGCTTCGCGCCGGTGAAAGCCCGGTCCAGCAGACTGACAACCAGCAGGTGGTTGTCCGTGCCGCCCGACACCAGCGTCAGCCCATGCTCGGACATCTCGTCGGCCAGCGCCGCCGCATTCCTAACGACCTGCTCGCTGTAGATGCGGAACGACGGCTGCATTGCTTCGTGGAAGCAGACGGCGCGCGCAGCAACGGCCCCCAGGATCGGGCCGCCCTGGAGCATCGGGAAGACCGCGCGGTCTATCGCCTTGCCGTGCTGCGCCTTCGCCAGGATCAGTCCGCCACGCGGCCCGCGCAACGACTTGTGGGTCGTCGTCGTCACGACATCCGCGAACGGCACCGGACTGGGGTGGACGCCAGCCGCCACCAACCCCGCGATGTGCGCTATATCGGCCATGAACAGCGCGTCGATCTCGTCGGCAATTGCTCGGAAGCGCGCCCAGTCGATGACGCGCGGGTACGCCGACGCGCCGGCCACGATCAGCTTGGGGCGGTGCTCCCGCGCGAGGCGGTCCACCTCGTCGTAGTCGATGATGTGCGTCACCGGATCGACGTGGTACGACACAATCTTGAATTGCTTGCCTGAGAAGCTCACCGGGCTCCCGTGGGTCAGGTGGCCACCGTGGCTCAGGTCCATCCCCATGATGGTGTCGCCAAGCTGCAACAAGGCGTAGTAGACGGCCATGTTGGCGGTGCTGCCGGAGTGCGGCTGCACGTTGGCGTACTCGGCCCCGAACAGCGACTTCGCCCGCTCAATCGCCAGCGTCTCGATGTCGTCCGAGAGGCCGACGCCCTGGTAGTACCGTGCCTGGGGATAGCCCTCAGCGTACTTGGCGTTCAAGTGCGAGGCGAGCGCCTGCAGGATCGCCGGCGATGCGTAGTTTTCGCTGGCGATGAAGTTGAGGGTCTGGTTGTGTCGAGTGTGGTCGCGCTGGAGGAGCGACCAGATCTCGGGATCGTCAGTCGCAAGGGTCGAGTCGATCTCGATGGCCATCGTGGTCGGGCCTCCGTGGACTTGCGCCGGTCAGTATACCGCTCGGGCATCAGCGCCACGCCGGGCGGTCTACTCGTCCTCGTCTTCGGCCCAGAGCTGCGACAGTGGGATCGCAAGATCAGTGAACGGCGGCGCAGTGAATTTCTGGTCGCCATTGGCTTCCGCTACCACGACGTAGTCGGCCCCGCGAAGCTCGAACGCGCGTACCCAGCGATTGATCGGATGCACGACCCAGTAGTGTGGCACGCCGTACTGCGCGTACAGTTGCCGCTTCGTCGTCTGGTCCGTCGCCGTGGACGACGGGGAGATCACTTCGACCACCAGATCGGGCGCACCTTGCACGTTCGCTTCGGTCAAAATGTGCCGGCGCGCGCGGCTGATGTACAGGATGTCCGGCTGCACCACGCTGACGGGCGACAACAGCACGTCCATCGGGGCCGCGATCACGCGACCCAGCCGCCGGCTGCGAACATGCACATTGAGCGTTGTTGTGAGTTCTACAGCGGCAATCTGATGGCGCGTGCTGGGGGACGGTGACACGTAGAGCACCCCCTCGATGATCTCGTACCGGCGGCCGTCCTCCGGTAGCTGGGCATAGTCCTCATAGGTGAGGGTGACACCGTGCGCGCCGACCTGAAGTGCCATCGCCGTTCCTCCCGGTCCATATGTGTATCGTACCGCACATGGACACAGGCCACAGCGCACGAGGGGCGGGGGTCCCCGGCGGCAGGGGGTGTATCATGCCGCGAGCGTCGATCACCCCTTGGAGCTGCTGCCAATGTCCAACGCCTCGTCAACGTCTGACCGTTTCGACCTCCTCGTCGTCGGCGGGGGCGCATTCGGGCTGGGCACCGCCGCCGAAGCCGCGCGTCGGGGGCGGCGTGTCGCCGTCATCGAGCGCGGGCCGCTGCCGAATCCGGTCGCGGCGTCGTATGGGCCGTCGCGCAAGATCCGCTCGACCTACACCGAACCGCACTACGCGCAACTGGCCCGCGCCGCGATGGCGGCCTGGCGACAGGTCGAGCGCGAAACCGATTCGACGCTCTACCTGGCGGTCGGCGACCTCGCCTACACTGCACTCGACAAGCAGCCGTACCTGGACGACCTCGAAGTCGTGAGCCGACAGATCGGTGCCGATATCGAGGCGCTCGACGGTACCACGTGCCGCGCCCGGTACCCCCAGTTCCGGCTGGCGAAACGCGCCCTGCTGGAGCGCGACGCCGGCTTTGTGCGGGCCAGCGCCTGCATCGAAGCCCTGCGCCTGCTGGCGGAACGGGCCGGCGCGACCATCCTGCCCGAGCGCGAGACGACCGCCATCGACCTGGACGGCACGGACGTGGCGGTCCGCACGGCCACCGGCGAGCAGTTCCGGGGCGAGCGGGCGGTGCTGGCCCTGGGCGGCTGGTCGAAGCGCCTGCTGCCAGAGCTAGCCGACGTGCTGACCCAGACCAAGCAGGGGCTGATGTACCTCACCGATGTGTCGGCTGCATTCCACTCGCCGACGCTCCCCTCCTGGTCGTGCCCAGACGCCGGCTTCTACGGCTTCCCTGCCTGGGAGGCCGACCCGTTCAAGGTGGCGCAGCACATCCAAAGTCCGGCCGTGGACTCGCCGGACTTCGACCGCAAGACGACGCCCGATGGCTTCGTGGAAAATTCCATCGCCTTCCTGCGTGACCACCTGGGCATCGATGCCACGGCAACCAGCGTCCGCGCCGAAAGCTGCATGTACAATCTGTCGCCCACCAGCGACTTCCTGGTGGACTTCCACCCCGACGACAGCCGCCTACTGGTGGCGACGGCCGGCTCGGGCCACGGCTTCAAGTTCGGCTCCGTCATCGGGTCGGTCGTGATGGACCGCATGGACGGGGTGACAACGGGCGACCGCTGGAACCCGATCTTCTCCTGGGACCGAGTGGTGAACGCCCCGGTGCCGGCCGGTCGGCTGCGATAGGACGGCCCTCACTCCCCTGGCCCCACAAACGGCCCTCACCCCCTGGCCCCACAAACGGCCCTCACCCCCTGGCCCCCTCTCCCGCAAGCGGGAGAGGGGGGAAACTCTCGCCAGAACCAAGAACCAAGAACCAAGAACCAAGAACTGATGATCCGCTCTCTGGAGGAACAGACTGATGGCAACGGTGCCTACCACTCGCTGGGATGACCTGCTCTCGTCGCGCGCGCTGATCGGATGGACCGGCCCGAAGGCGCCAGGCACTGGCACTCCGCTCACGCAATCACTGTACGAGTTCGGGGGCGGCCTGCCCGACCCGGCCTCGTTTCCGCACGACAAGATGCTAGAAGCGACGGCCAGGATGCTGCGCGAGGTCGGCGACGACGCCATGACCTACGGCGAGGCACAGGGTTACCTGGGCCTCCGTGAGTTGATCTGCCACAAGTACGAGTTGTTCGAGGGGCTGAACGTCTCGCCGCAGAACATCCTCGTCGCCAACGGCTCCGGCAACGCGCTCTCGCTGGCGTTCAGCGCCTTCGTGGACATCGGCGACCCGATCATCACCGAAGCGCCGACGTTCTCGGGCACGCTGAACACGATCCGCCGCCACGGCGCGGAGATTCACGGAGCGCCGGTCGATAGCGAGGGCATCGTCACCAGCGTGGTCCGAGAGAAGCTGGAAATGCTGCGGTCGCAGGGGCGTCGCTGCAAGCTGATCTACACCATCGTCAACTTCCAGAATCCGTCTGGTCCGACTATGTCGCTGGCGCGCCGCCAGGAGTTGGTGGCCCTGGCCGCGGAGTTCGACACGCTGATCCTGGAAGACGACGCCTACGGTGAACTGCGCTTTGAGGGCCATGCGCTGCCGTCGCTCTACGCGCTGGACCCGAACGGCCGCACCATCCGTGCGGGCACACTCTCGAAGATCCTGGGGGCGGGCGTCCGCTTGGGCTGGCTCTGCGCCCCAGCCGAGATGATCCCGGCTCTGCAAGCGTTCCTGTTCGGCGGCGGCGTCAATCCGTACATGTCGCGGGTGGCGACCTACTTCCTGCGCGACCATCTGGAGGAGCACGTCAAGCTGCTCATCGACATCTACCGCGACAAGCGGGATGCGACGCTGCGCGGCCTGCGCGAGCACCTGGACGGCACGGACGCGGAGATCAGCGTGCCAGAGGGCGGCTTCTTCATCTGGATCAAGTTGCCGACCGGCACGGACCGCAAGGAGCTGGCGAAGTGGGCCGCCGAGGCCAGCGTCGAGTGGCGCTCTGGCACCGGCTTCATGCCGAACGGCGGCGGCGAGGAATTTGCGCGGCTGGCCTACAGCTACGAGTCGGTGGAGAAGTGCTACACCGGCGGCGCGGCCTTCGGGATGGCGATCCGCTCGTCGATGGCGTAACGGGGCATCTGTCGCCCCCGGCCCCTTCTCCCACGTGTGGGAGAGGGGGAGCGACCGTTCTGCTGTGACGACGGGGCAGCGGCCGCAAGAGCGGCGCTACCGGCGCTCGACGGTCACGAGCGCGCCGGCCCGAGTGCCTTGCGGCAGCGTGTCAAGGGGCTGCCCAGGATGCTCGGCGGCGTGGCGACGCAGGGCAGCGTCGCCGGGAGCATCCACGGTGACGACACGCAGTTCGTGGCGGATGCCGGCCGCGCCGCCAAGATCTAGGGCCGCCTGCCAGTCGCCCCGCTGATCGACGGTCAGTGGCCGGTCCAGTGCATACCAGCGGCTGCCGTCCATCACCGCCCGCACCACGAGCCACAGCGGGCGGTCCGGCTCGGCGTCAGCGTTGCGTCGGCCACGCACGGTGAGGCGGGTCGTCACCGGAGCGCCATCGGTCGGGACGTCGATGAGGAGTCCGGGCGCGCGTTGTTCCAGCACGTCGGCGTCATCGCCCGGCCCCGGCGACGCGAACGCAGCCGGCGACGCAACGGCTGCGGGTGCGCCGCCGGTCGGTTCGGTTGGCGTAGCCGCTGCGGCGGCAGCAGGGAGCCTCCCAACGGGCACACCACCAGGCGGGGCAGGCGCGCTACCAGGCGGGGTCGCCGCTGCCTGCGATGCTGCTACGGCTTGGGGCGTTACCGTCGGGCCCGCTGCACCGGCTGGAACCGTGGCAGTCTGTGGCACGACATGGTTGGTTGAGGATGCCAGAGCGGCTGCCGTGGCGTTGACTTCGGCCTCGTGGGCGTCACGCTCGGCGGCTGCTGCCTCGGCCTCGCGGGCGGCCTGCGCTGCCCGTTCGGCGTTCGCCTTGATGGTCAGTTGCGCCAATTCCGGCGGCTCCGCGACGATCCACAGCCGGTGTGAGTAGTCCTGCCGCAAGATATTCCACTGGCCGGTGCAAGTCATTAGCGTCAAGCGCGGCGTCGCGGTCGGGCTGGTTGCCGTCACGTCGTCATACGGGCGCACGGCGATCTCGCTCACCAGAAAGCGGTACTCTAGCCCGCGCGACGTCGCAACCACCTCGTCGCCCGGCCGCACCTGGCTGAGGCGCGCGAACACGTCCCCCCACGGCCCACTCAGGTGGCCGATCAGGACGGTGTTCCCCTCACTCACGGCGGCGCTGCCCTGCACCTGCCCCACGACGAACGCCGGCGGTTCCCACGGGACCGGGATCACCGCCGCCCGCACGCCAAGCTTCGGGATGGCGACGGCGCGGGCCGGGCCGGGCTGTGGACGCGGCGCGACCGTATGCGGCCGGCCCCGCCCAATCTCGGCGACACCGACCGTCCCGACATCTGCACGGCCCGCGTCTTCGAGGAGCACGCGAACCTCTGGCGCATCGACTTCCTCGGCGGCGGCCAGTACGTGCAGCTCGAAGGTCTGGCGCTCGCCTGGGGAGACGCCGGCGAACACGAACCGCCGCTCAGCATCGCCCTCCGCACGGTCGTCTACTGCGTCTGGGACCGCTCCGAGCACACGGAAATCCTGGAGCCAGCGCACGGGCAGCACGACGCCGAGCAGTCCGGTCGGCACACTGGCACGGTTGACGACGGTGACGGCAAGGCGCGCGTGCGCCCCTGGCTCCGGCGGATCGAGGAAACGAAAGTCGATCTCAGCCACCTCGACCTCGCCGGCTCCTGGCCGTGCCGGCGGCTGCGCGGACAGCAACGCCTGCGGGGCGGGCTGCCCGGACGGCGACGGCTCGGGCGGCACAGACAGATCGGCCGGCGGGCTGGCATCGACGGGCGGGCCGGTTGGCACCGGCAGGCCGCTGCCCTGCGTTGTGGGCACGACGCGACTCGCGCCGCTATTGTCCACTGCATCCGCTATGGGCGCGCTGGCGTGGGCCACCGGGGCAGGCGTTGGCGGCACATCGGCAGGGGCCGCCGACACATCGCCGCCGGGAACCGGCCCAGAGCGCGGGTCAGGCGACTGGCCATGACGTGCTGGCGACGATGATGGCAGCGGTGGTAATGCGGCGGGGGCTGCACCGGCCACCGGCGACGGCATGTCGTCCAGCCAGAGCGGCGCGTCGGCGGGCAACCCGGCGTGCTGCGCCTCTCCTGAGCCGGCCCAAGCGCGGCTGGCCTGCCACGCTTCCCCGAACACACTCAGGCCCACCAGCACGGCACCGACGCCGGCCGCCACCATGAGGCCGGTGAGCAGCCGCGACAGGCGGCTACTCACCGGCAACGGTCCGGTGCGGGCGGTGATGACTGGTCACGAGGGTGGGGCAGGATGGCGTCAGGACGGCTTCTTGCGCCGCCGCAGGGCGTACAGGCCGCCCCCGATCAGCGCCGAACCGCCGGCAACCAGCCCGCCGGCCAGTTCCAGCGGGATGCCGCCGGCACGGGGCGCGGTGGCCGCACCGGCCGGCTTAGCAGCAGGCT
>JBBQBU010000111.1:0-13626 GCA_038318015.1 Chloroflexota bacterium
TGTGTCCACGGCGATAACGGCTTCGATGCGCTCGCCACGGGCCACCGGCACGTCCGCGATGCGCCCCTGCACCAGCACCGGGCCGTCGAATCCAGCGAACTGGTCCGGCGACAGTGGGTCGCCCTGCATGATGACGCGGCCCTGCCCGGCCAG
Organism: Chloroflexota bacterium; assembly: GCA_038318015.1. GTDB lineage: Bacteria > Chloroflexota > UBA6077 > UBA6077 > JACCZL01 > JADZEM01. Next base: position 154 of record JBBQBU010000111.1, read on the forward strand.
CAAGGCGGCCAGCCCGAGCGCCAGCAAACGCGGGCCAGGGGCCGCCAGGAGCCATGCGGCGACCAGCGATGCCAGTGCCGCAGGAAGCAGAAACAGGACCGGCAGCGCGAAGACGGCAGCCGTGGCGATCCCAACCGACCAGCCGATGGCCAGGACTAGCGCCGCGCTCCCCACCACCGTCGTCCCCCCTCCCGCCTGATCGCCTGAGGCCTACTACCGGCGCGCTCTACCGTTGCAGCGGCGCATCGTTCGCCATCTAGACGCGAGGATACGCGCGGCCGGACGGTTCGTCAAGCCTGGGTGTGGGGGAAGGCAGGGCGGAGTGCCGGGGCGGCGCATGCGGTGTGTCGCGAGCATGAGAGGTAAACACTACACGGTGATTTCCAACAAAACGAGTGGGCACGCACTGGCGCGACGTTGGGCGAAATGTCGGAGTCCCCTGTGGCCATGTAACTCCGCGCAAAGTGGCTCATAATGGGCAGTCGAAACCTGACCGAAACCGCGACGGCCGGGCCGCAATCGCTGTACGATACGGCAGAAGTGATGTGTCGGAATCTCGCGTCGTCAACCAGGGCCAGCACGCATCAGCGCGTGACTCGTAACCGACAGGATGCGGTACCACGCGACCGTTCGCGTGGCGGCTCATCTGGGTCTGCATCCGAACCAGGGCGCTCGCTGCGTGCGGGTACGCGAGCCAGCAGGCCAGGCACTCACGCAGCCCCCGCCGTGCGACCGTCGTTGCCGAATCTGGTGCTTCACCGGTCCACGCCTTGCTTGCTCGTCGCGACCGGACACCGACGATGACCTTGCCTGTGGAACTTCAGTTCGTCATCGACGCGGTGCTGTTCGTCGGCCTCGCGTTCGTGATGTACATGACGTGGCGCATTGAGCGCACGGTAGGGCAGGCCATCGGCTCGGCACAGGGCTCGGCGCTCGCAGACCGCTGGGCGGCCGGCGTGCAGCTGCTTGGGCGCCACAGCGAGCGCGGTTCGTCCAACGTTGAGCAGCGTTTGGGCGGCGTCTACGCGCTGGAGCAGATTGCTCGCGAGTCGGTGCCGTACCGCCCGCCAACGATGGAGCTGCTCGCGGCATACGTGCGCCAACACGCGCCCATCGGGCAGACCGGTATTGAGCCGAACGTGGAGATTCAGTCGGTGCTGACGGTACTGGCCCGGAGTGGGATCGAGAAGCTGGACCTCCGGCGGACGGCGCTCTGGGGCGCCGACCTGGAAGGTGCCAGCCTCGTTGGGGCTGACTTCACTGAGGCCCGACTGAGTGGCGTCCGCTTCACAGGGATGAAGTTGGCGCGCGTCCGACTGCGAAATGCCAGCCTCGCCGATGCGAATCTGGCTGGTGCTGACCTGAGCGGAGCGATCATGACGGGTGCCCGCCTGACCGGCGCGGATCTGGTCGGTGCGAATCTGCGCGGCGCGGACCTGAAAGGTGCAGATTTGCGCCGTGTGCGCCTGACTGGCGCGGACTTGCGAGACGTGCTGTTGACCGGTGCCTGCCTGCGCGATGCGACGCTCGACGGCGCGAACCTCACCGGCGTCAACCTGAGCGACGTTGACCTGGAGGGCGCGAGCCTGAAGGGGGCGACGATGACCAGCGTTGACTTGCAGCATGCTCGCCTCGACAACACCGACCTCAGTTCGACCGACCTCCGCGGGGCGGCCCTGCGCGGCCTGGATCTCACGACCACGCTGCTGCAACAGGCCGTTCTTTCGAAGGCCGACCTCGGGCACACGCTGCTGAAGGGGGCCGACCTGCGGGGGGCCATCCTGCGCGGGTCGAGCCTCTATCTGGCGGACCTCGAAGGGGCGTACCTGCAGGGCGTTGATCTGCACGGGGCCGACCTGATCGGTGCGAACCTCCAGAACGCCAACCTCGAGCGGGCCGGTCTCACTGGCGCGACGCTGATCGGGGCGGACCTGCGGCACGCGAACCTGATAAACGCGGCGCTCGACGGGGCGGACCTGGAACGCGCCGAACTGGCCGGGGCCAAAATGACCGGTGCCACCACCCGCGAAAGCTCGTGGCGCGGCGCGCGGCTGGCCGGCGCGATCCTGCCCGACGATTTCCCGCGCCAGCCGGTCAGCAACAGCGCCTGAGACCGTTGGCAGCATTGGCAGCGGCGCCGCACCGGCCAGCGCTGCGGGCGCTAGATGTCGATCAGGTCTTTGATCTTCTCGAACGTGGCCGCGTTCACGAGCTTCGCGTCGCGGAGCTGCTCGACCGCCGTGAACGCCCCATGCTGCTCGCGGTAAGCCACGATGCGCTGCGCGGTGACTGGACCAACGCCGGGCAGGCGGTCAAGCTCCGCGACGGATGCCCGGTTGATGTTGACCCGCCCTGGCACTGGGCTTGGCGAGGCGGTGAGTGCCCCGAGTATCGGGTCAATCCGCCTCGGCACCACAATCTGCTGGCCGTCAGCCAGCCGCGCCGCCAGATTCAGACGCTGGACGTCTCCTTCGCCAGTCGGACCGCCACCAGCCTTCAGCACATCCTCAATGCGGGCGCCGGCCGGCAATCGGTACATGCCCGGTGCAATCACCTCGCCGCTCAAGTGGACGACGACCAACGATGTCACCTGTGGCGACGCGGCTGGACGCGCCGCCGTCTGCTGAAGCACCAGCCGTGGCGGCTCGGGGCGGCGAGCAACAAACACGCCGATGCTCACCAGCACTGCCCCGAGGATGCCCACGCCCAGCAGCGTCCGGTGGCTTACGAACCACGCCTGGACACTCCAGCCGCTCACGCGCGATTCCTCACCCAGCGGGCAGCTATCAAAAGTATCAATGGAACGCGCTGCCGCTGCCCGATTCTACACCGTTTGGGCGCGCATCGCGAGCGGGCATTGAACGCACCCGCCTACGCGCACAGAGTCGTGCAGATCTGACAACGGCGCACCGCCCGCAAACAGGCACAATCATGGCAGGATGCCGCTCGACGGGCGCCAGTGGCAGGCCTCGGGCGCATGGTACACTTCTGCGCCGTATGGGAAGCCTCATCGCACCGCGCACTGATTCGCGGCCGATCCTGTTCGTGGCCCGCGAGCCAGACGAGACGCTCCGCACGTTTCTCCCTGTCATTGATGAACTGTGGCGCGCGTACGCCTGCGAAAGCGTCGTGCTGTTCCACCACATGCCCGGCGACTGGGCGCGCGACGCCCTGCGTAGCCGAGGTGTCCCCTTCCACGAGGTAGCCGTGCCGACGGGGCTGCTGCCGGCCCGAGCCGCGACGTTGCCGGGTGCCGGTACCATCAACGAGGTGGCGCAACTTTGGCAGGCACGCGCGCTGGCGCAATCATTGGTGGCGCGCCTCCGCCCGGCTGCCGTTGTCGTTATTCAGGACACCCAGTTGCTTGAACGGTTCCTGGTGCGCGACGCCAACCAGCGCGGCCTGCCAACGTTCGTCGTGCAGTGGGCTTTCAGCTTTCCGCAGCGTCTCTACGATCGCCTCCGCACGATCCAGTACGCGCGTCCGGCCGCAATGCCGCGCAACGTGTTGCGGCAGACGCTGTCACCTCTCACCGCCGGCCTCTACCGCGCCACGCTCTGGGCGCTTGGCCTCAGCTTCAACCTCGTCAACAGCTACGGCGGCGGCGAGGCTCGCCGGTTCGCCGTGATGGGCGAGGCGTTCCGCGACCAGTTCACCGCCCAGGGCGTACGCGGCAAGGAGATCATCGTCACCGGCCACCCGACCCACGACGCCGTGTTCCGTCGAGCCGCCACGGTTGACGCCGCCGAGCGCGCCGCCATCCGCACCACCTACGGGCTGCCCCACAATCGAACGGTCGTCCTGTATGCAACGCAGCCGGTCCTCTGGCGAAAGGTCATCAGCCGCGAGACGCTCGAAGCAAATGTGCGGGCGATTGCGGCGACCGTGGCTCAGCAGTCGGGCTGCGCGGTGGTGCTGAAGCTGCATCCACGTGAAGACCCGGCCGACTACGCCTTCTGCGCGACGCTCGACCCGCCGGTGCGCGTGCTGACGCAAGCCGAGATGCCCGACCTGATTGCGGCCTGTGACCTGTTCATCTCATCATCGTCCTCGACGGTGCTGCTGGCGATGATGCTGGACCGCCCGATCATCACGGTGAACTTCGACGAGGTGCCCCACTTCGACCAGTTCGAGCCAATCGGCGGCACCCGCCACGTCCGTACGTACGCTGACTTCGCCGTGGCGCTCGCCAGCCTACTGCGCGACCCCGCCGCCGAGGCCGACCTCACCGGGCAGCGTGCGTCCGTGGTGCAGCGGTACGCCCGCTTCGACGGACAAGCCGCCGCGCGCATAGCCGGCGTGATCGCCGGCGCGCTCCACCGCCAGCCCCTTCTCACACCCCCAGCCGCGCCCGGATCTGTCGCCCAGTCGGTCGAGGTGCGCCGGTGAAGGTGCTGTTCGTCTGCCAGAATCTGAACGTTGGGGGCGCTGAGGAGTTGATTCTCGGAGCCAGCACCGCGCTGCCGGCCCACGGCGTCGAGACCGGCGTGGTGGCCCTGACGCGGCGTGGCCCGGTGGCCGACGAGATCGCTGCGGCCGGCGTCCCAGTTCGGCTTGTCGTAGGCCAGCCCGGCCCGCGCGATCCAGCGGCCTTCGTGCGGCTGGTGCGGCTGCTCCAGCGAGAGCGCCCGGACATCGTGCACACGTTCCTGATCACGGCAAGCATCTATGGGCGGCTGGCGGCGTTTGCGGCCGGCGTGCCCGTCGTCCTGGCCGCCGAGCAGAACGTCTACGCGCGCAAGCCCCGCCGCCACGCCCTCCTTGAGCGTGCGCTGGCGACGCGGACGTATCGCGTCGTGGCCTGCTGCGACGCAGTGGGCCGATTCTATCAGCAGCAGGTCGGCGTCGGCGCTAACAAGATCGCGACGATCTACAACGCCGTCCGCTTCATCGCCCAGCCAACGCCGGCCGACGCAATCGCCGCCCGTGCGGCCCTCCATCTGCCGGCCGACGCCATCGTGCTCGGCACGCTCGGTCGCCTGACCGAACAGAAGGGGCAATCCGTCCTGCTACGTGCGGTCGTGGAACTGGCCCGGCAGCGGCCGAATCTCGTCCTGTTTCTGGCCGGGGCCGGCCCGTTGCGCGCAACCCTGGAAGCCGAAGCATCAAGCCTCGGCATCGCTGACCGCGTGCGGTTCCTGGGGCTGCGCCGCGACCGTGACACGCTGTACGCCGCGATGGACATATTCGTCCTGCCGTCGCACTGGGAGGGTCTGTCGTTGGCACTCATTGAGGCGATGGGGGCAGGCCGCCCCGTGGTGGCAACAGCGGTCGGGGGGAATCCTGAAGTGGTGACGGACGGCACAACCGGCTTGCTGGTGCCATCAGGAGATGCCAGCGCGCTGGCTCGGGCACTCGGCAGCCTGATCGGCGACCCGGCAGCACGTGCGGCGCTCGGGCAGGCCGCCGCAGTTGAGGCACGCGCCCGCTTCTCGATTGAGCAGCATGCGGCCCAGTTGGCGGCACTCTATCGGCAGGGACTCGCCGCCCGCACCGCGCGCCCGGCCTTGGTCGGGGCGCGCGGATGAGCGGACCGCGCGTTGCGATCATCAACTACACGCTGAGCATGATGCGCGGCGGCGGCGAGACGCGCGACCTCGCGTTTGCAACGAATCTTCGTGCGCTCGGCTGCGACGTGACACTCGTCTCGGTAGACCCGCTGATCGGCCGGGTGCGGCACCCGATCCAAGGGGTGCCGTCGCGGTTGCTCAAGGCACCGTACTTCCGCGACCTCGTCTACCGGCTGATGGTGCTGCCGAAGACCGGCCGCGCGGCGACGTTCTTACTGAACCAGGACATCAAGCGGTTCAGTAACGCCGTCATCAACATGGCCGCCGATCCGTCCCACCCGTTCGACATCCTGCAAGCAGCGGGGCTGTACCCGGTCGTGGATGTCAAGAAGCACCACAACATGCCGGTCATCATCCGAAACCAGGGCGGACTGCCGGCCCGCTGGATGCGCCCGTTTGTCCCCCGCGCCGACGCCATCATTGGCGACGGCTGGGACGCGCTGAACTTTGAGCAGGCGCTCGGCCGCGAGTTGATCGAGGTGACCGGCGGCGTCGATGCCGAACTGTTCAAGCCGTCCTCGCCGGACCCGGAGTTGGCGTACCGACTCGCCGGCCGGCCGGTGCTGCTGTACGTCGGGCGGTTCGTGCCGCTCAAGAACCTGCCGATGCTGATCGAGGCGTACGCGACGGTGCGGCAGGCGAACCCGAAGGCCGCGCTGGTGCTGGTGGGCGAAGGGGCGCTTGAGGGGCAGATTCGGGAACAGGTGAACCGCCTGGGCCTGGGGCAGGACGTGATCTTCCTGGGGCACCAGCCGCAATCGCGCCTGCCGGGGCTGTACGCGGCGGCAAACATCGTCTTGCTGTCGTCCACGTTCGACAACTCCCCGAACTGCGTGCTGGAAGCGAACGCCTGCGAGCGGCCGGTTGTGGCGACGCGCGTCGGCGGAGTGCCCCGTTACGTCACTGAGGGCGAGAACGGCATGCTGACCGGGACCGGCGACTCGGCCAGCTTCGCGCGAGCCATCCTTGCGTTGATCGCGCAGCCGGAGCGCGCCGCTGCGATGGGCCGGGCCGGCCGCCAGCGTGTGCTGGAGCGCCACTCCTGGCGCAAGAGCGCCGAGAAGTTGCTGGCGCTGTACGACCGGCTGCTCTCGGGCACTGGCCGCCCGAGCGGAGGCTGACCGATGCGACTGGCGATCGTCTACCACCGGCCGTTTTACCGCGACGCTGACGGCAACCTCTGGGAGGCAGAAGGTTCGTTCAGCCGCTACGTTGAGTCCATGGCGCGCTTCGTGGACGAGGTTCACCTGCTGGTGCCGCTGCGCCGCGAGCCGTTCACGGGCGACGCCTACCGCCTGCGCGCCGACAACGTCGTCTTGTGCCCGCTCCCCTTCTTCGACCAGTTGCTCGTGTTCTTCCGGATTCTGCCGGGGGCGCTGCGGCAACTCTGGCACACGCTCCCGACCTGCGACGTGGTCAACCTCCGTATCCCGACGCCGCTCGGGGTCTACGCCTATGGGCTGGCGAAACTGCTCCGCAAGCCGCTCTTCCTGATCGTGGTTGGTGATCTGGGCGGAGTCGCCGAATCGGTCCGGATTACCACTGCATTGCGCCTCGGCTATCGCGTGTACCTTGCGCTCGAAGACGCTTTACAAACGGCGATGGTCGCCAATGCTCCGTCCTTCGTCAACGGGCAGGCGCTGTACGCAAAGTACAACCGGCCGAATCGCCGCGTGCTGCTCACGACGACCTCAACGATTGCCGACGAGGACGTGGTAGACCGCCCTGACACGGGCCTCGGCGTGCCCGGCCATGCGCCGATCCGCCTGTTGACCGTGAGCCGCATCGACCCGCGCAAGGGACTGCGCATCCTGCCATCGGTGGTCGCTGATCTGGTAGCGCACGGCCACGACATTCACCTGACGCTGGTCGGCCCGACGGTGGGCAAGCTGGGCGACGAGGAGCGCGACCGGGTTATTGCCTCGGCGGCGGAGCTTGGCATCAGCGAGCGCGTCCACCTGCTCGGGTCGCGCACGCTGCCGCAGGTGCTGGAGATCGCCCGCGAGCACGATCTGTTCGTGCTGCCGACCCTCCCCGGCGAGGGCGTCCCGCGCGTGCTCACCGAGGCGATGGCGTCGGGCCTGCCCATCGTCGTCTCGGACGTGGCGGGCGTCCCGACCGTCATTCAACAGGCGATTAACGGCTTGTTGGTGCCGCCGGGCGACCGGCTGGCGCTCGTGAACGCCCTCGAACGGATCATCACGGATGGCGATCTGCGCCGGCGCCTGATCGCGACCGGGCACCGCGCGGCGGGCGCACACACGGCGGCGTCGCACGCCCGAAAGATCGCGCTGGGCCTGGTCAAGTTGGCGGGCATCCAGTTGCGGCGGACCGGTCGAGCGGGCCTCACCCCCCGACCGGCCGGCGACGCCCTCACCCCCCGACCCCCTCTCCCGCAAGCGGGAGAGGGGGAGTAAGCAGGCGGGCTGGTGCACGTTGCGATTCCGCTGGCGGGATTCAATCTGTCGGGCGGCGTGAAGTCGTTGGTCGGGGTGGCAAACACCCTAGCCGCACGCGGGCACGCCGTCCGGTTCCTGGTGCCCGACTACGCCGCCGTGCCACCAACGCCGCTGCACCACGGGGTGCGCGTTCACGTTCTCAAAAGCGGCCCGTCCTGCCTACCGGCCCCAGTCCGCAAGCTGGTACATCTCGCGCGGCTGGCGCTCGAAGCAACGGCCGGTGCCGATGTCTGCCTCGCGAACTACTTCACGACGGCGTACGTTGCGCTGGCCTCAAAGTGGCTGCGCGGCGGTAGCACGGTCCTGGCGTACAACGTGCGCGGCTACGAGCCGCTCAGCCACGGCATGAACGCCGACGCCAGCGCACCGAGTCGGCTGGTGCGGGCGGGGCTGGCCTGGGGCAGCTACCGACTGCCGCTCCAGAAAATCTGCACGACGAACTGGCTCCGCGAGCAGACCGGCGACCCGAGCGCCTACGTTGTGGGGCACGGCATCAACCTGGACGTGTTCCAGGCGCGGCCAGCGCGGCCAGCCCCGCCAGATAGCAAGCGCGTCGTGGTCGGGACCATCGGGCGGCTGGGCGAGGCGAAGGGGTACCCGGATTTTCTGCGTGCGCTCAACCTGTTGCCGGCCAGCCTGCCCATCGAGATTCGAGTGGCCGCGCCGGACGATGTCGAACTGCCGACGCGCTTCCCGGTCGTCGTGGAGCACCCGCAGCCTGAGCGCGAGATGGCCGAGTTCTATGCGGCCTGCGACCTATTCGTCTTCTCGTCGCGCGGCGAGGGCTTCGGGTTGCCGGCCCTGGAGGCTATGGCGGTCGGCTGCCCGGTCATCACCACCGACTCAGGGGGCGTGCGGCAGTTCGCCACCGACGACGAAAATTGCCTGATGACCCCGCCCACCGATGCCCCGGCCCTGGCCCGCGCCGTCGAGTCGCTGGCCGGCGACCCGGCGCGAAGGGCGGCCCTCCGCGCGGCCGGCCTCCGCACGGCGGCTGGCTACAGCCAGGACGCCGTACTCGACCGCTTCTGCCGCTACCTCGAACAACTCGCCTCGCCCCTGCGAGGTTAGCATGTCGCGGATTCGGTCAGCGCCTCCCCTCGCCCACGCATGGGAGAGGGGCCGGGGGTGAGGGTATTCAGCGCGCGGTAGCGGCGTACGCCCCGTGTAACGCCCGCTGGCGCACGCGGCGCGTCGAGCGACCAAGTTCGGCCGTGCGCTGGAGCGTCTCCAGGAAGCGCGGCGCGTGCGTCGTCAGCGAGTATTTCTCCTCAACGGTCGTGCGGCCCGCCTCGCCCATCTGGCGCCGCAGAGTCGGGTTCTCGACCAGTAGCGACAGCTTCGTGATCCACTCCTCGGTGGTCGTCGCCAGCAGGCCGTTCTGCCCGTCCTGCACGATGTCCGTCGTCATGCCGACCGGCGAGCAGACCGGCGGGACGCCGCACGCCATGTACAGCAGTGCCTTGAAGCCGCACTTGCCGCGCGTCCACTCAGTATCGGGCATCGGCATGATGCCGATGTCGAAGCCGTGCAAGTCTTCAAGCTCGCGACCCAGGCTCCAGCGGCGCACCGTCAAGTTCGGCGAGACCGGCGGCACGTGGCTGCCCCCGATGGCCTGGATCTCGACGTGTGGGTAGCGCCGCGTGACCTCGGCCAGTGCGTCCCCGACCATCCGCAGGTACGGCGCAGTCGTGTTGCTGCCCTGCCACCCGATGATGACCTTCTTGTCGCTGCCAGGGCGAGCGTCGCGACGCGGCACAAAACGGCTGGTGTCTACTGGTGTCGGGATCACCACGATGTTGCGGTTGTAGTCCGACGCGTACGCCTTCAGATTCTCGTTGCCAGCGATGACCGTCGTGGACAGGTTGATGATCCGCGCCGTCTTGCTCGGGCGCTTCAGCAGCCCGACCGTGCGGCTCGTCAGGCCGGTGTTCAGCAGGTAGATGGCGTCGTCAAAGTCGAAGACCAGCGGCACGCCGGTCGCCGCCAGTTTCTCTTCAATGAACGGCCCGCCGACCGGAAACGACTCGCGGTGCACAAACACCACGTCGGCATTTGCGGCCCGCTGGATGTCCATGAAGCGGCTCAGGGTGCTGAACCCGAGCGACGCCACCTTCCGAATCATGCTGCCCGGCGCATGGCGGATGTTGTACAGGTCGCTCGACATGAACGGCCGTAGCTCAATCTCGACGCCGTGCTTTTCGAGGTACGGAAAGTACTGCTCGACGCGCAGCCGGTTGGAGGGGGCTTCAGTCGGGTAGGGAACGACGAAGAGCGTCTTCACGGATAGTTCCTGTGCTTCCTGTGCATACTCGTCAGCGCGCGATTATGAGGCAACCTGCGCCCGGCCCCACACGACCGTCCGCTCCAGCCCCTCTTCAAAGGTGGTCGATGGTTCGTAGCCAAGCAGCCGCCGGGCCTTCTCGATGTCGGCCAGCGAGTGCTTCACGTCGCCGGCGCGCGGCGGACCAAACGTCGGCTGGATGCTGGTGCCGAGGATCGTGTTCAGGCTGTTCACGAGGTCGAGCAGCGTGTAGCGCTGCCCGCACGCCACGTTGAACACTTCGCCGCCAACGCCAGGGGCTGAGGCCGCCCGCAAGTTGGCCTGCACCACGTTGTCGATGTAGGTGAAATCGCGTGACTGGGTGCCGTCACCGTGGATGTGCGGAGCCTTGCCGCGCGCCATCAGCGAGATAAAGAGCGGGATCACCGCCGCGTAGTCGGAGGTGGGGTCTTGCCGGGGGCCAAAGACGTTGAAGTAGCGCAACGCTACCGTCTCCAGCCCGTACAGGTGGTGAAACACCTTCAAATAATGCTCGCCGGTCAGCTTGGTGACGGCGTAGGGTGAGAGCGGACCCGGCAGCATTGTCTCGACCTTCGGCAGCGTCGGCGTGTCGCCGTACACCGACGACGACGAGGCGAAGACCACTCGCTGCACGCCAGCGTCACGCGCGGCGATTAGCACGTTCAGGGTGCCGCCGATGTTCGCCTCGTTGCTGGTGATCGGGTCTTTCAGCGAACGCGCCACCGACGGCACCGCCGCCTGGTGCAGCACCCGCTCAACGCCTTTCATCGCGACCCGCAGCGCGTCGGCGTCGCAGATGTCCGCGTTAACGACCTCGACATCCGGCAGGTCGGCAAGGTTCTCCTCGCGGCCCGTCAGGAACGTATCAAGGACTCGGACCTCGTCGCCCCGCTCGACAATCGCGCGGGTGAGACTCGATCCGATGAAGCCGGCCCCGCCGGTCACAAGAAATCGTGTCACGTCAAGCCACCGCCCGCGCCGTCGCTGCTGCGACCGGCCGCGTCCGCCGAGATTGCCACCAGGACCAGGCCCACAGGCCGCCCATTGCGGCCAGCGGGAACGCCGCCGGGAACAGCATCACCCGATGCCGGTAGATCGTGCCGACGTTCCCCTCGATCACGCTGAAGACGAAGACCAGTCCGCCAGTGAAGACCACCGGCAGGAAGAACTCCCGCCACCGTGTCCGACGATACACGGCCAGCGCCACCAGTGTCAGCACCTGCGCGGCGTACCACCCGACCGTCTCCGGGATGACTACGAGATCGCGCAGGCGCGTGCCGGCCCACAGGAATGGTGCCCACAACACGTACGGCAACACGATGGGGATGTTCCGCAGCTGCACCGCCAATCCGCCTTCATAGCGGTTCAGCCGGCCGCTCAGTTCAATGCCCGAATCTGCCACGCCAGCGCCGAAGCTGCGGCTGCTGTCAAGCGCCTCAAGCCGCTTGTCAGTCAGGTAGCGCAGGCCGAGCCACTGATTGCCCTGGTTCATGCCCACCATGATGACGAGGACGGCTGCCCAGAGCGTCAGGCCTACGGCAAGCCGCCGCTTCCACGGCGCGCGGTTCACCAGGAAGAAGGTGATCGGCACCAGCCAGCCGAAGGCGTAGAAGACGTAGAGCCGCAAGTTCTCCATCAAGGCGAACGCGACCAGCAGGCCGACGGCTGCGACCAGACCCGGCACCCGTGCGAAGCGGATCGTCAGGAACATGATGGTCGCGATCAGCACCACGACCATGATGTCCTTGAGGTTCAGTACCGACCACAGGATCATTGACGGCCAGAAGGCAGTCGCAAGCGCCACCAGCCGACCGGCGCGTTCTCCGCCCAACTCCCGCCCCAGCGCGTACATTGGCACGATGCCGATAGACCCGATGAAACAGTTCATCAGCTTGGGTGCCATCACCGCAATGGCACCGGCTTCGGGCTTCGACAGCGACAGCAACCCGCCCGGTGTGACCGCCTGGACGTAGAGGTACAGCCACGCCACTACGTAGGTGTAGAGCCGCAACAGGTACTCTTCGCTGCGCTCGATGCCGCCGGCCGTGCCGCCCCAGTACTCAAGGAGGCTGTAGGCGACCTTGTGGTACGCCCGGTCATCCTCGAAGAGGAAGCCGACCCAGGCCGTGACGATGCCGTCCTTCGTTTTGGTGGTCGTGATGAGGTACGGGTGCGCGACAACGGCGGCGATCAGGCGCACCGCGAACGCCGAGAAGAAGAGCGTCAGCAGGTAGCGGCGCTCGTTCCCCTTGAAGAACAGCATGATGACGGCCGGCCCGAGCAGCAGCCCAAGCAGGGCAATCGGCAGCATCTGGTACTCGCCGCGCCGCGCTAGGATGCCGAATGCCACCAGGCTCACCAGGATGCTGATGCCCCTGACGCCGTTGTGGATCAGGTCCGCGCGCTGCCAGCGGCTGCCCGACGTTAGCGGCGTTGCCCTCACGCTCACGTCGCTCTCCCGTCCTGGAAAATGGTGCGTCGAGCCTGAGAAGACCGCGCCAAGCCGGGCAGAAGTGTACCCGTTGCGGCCAGTTGCGCGGCACCCATCACGGGGCAGCCTGCACCCGGGGGAGTCCCCTCACCCCGGACACCGCACCCGACGCGCGGAGGTCGGCCCTCACCCCCTGCCCCCCTCTCCCGCAAGCGGGAGAGGGGGAACCTCGCTGCTCCTTGCCGGATTCTCTGCGTGTTGACACGCAAGTCACTCATCGCCTCCCCTCGCCCGCGCACGGGAGAGGGGGGCAGGAGGTGAGGGGCTTTCGGGCAATCATGAGGCGGCCCGCCCGAGCAGCCGGTCGTAGACGGCTTCCGTTCGCGCGACCATCGTGCCAAGCTGTAGCTCGCGCTCGACGCGGGCGCGGCCGGCCCGGCCCATCGCTGCCGCACGGTCAGGGTCGCGCAACAGTCGCACAATAGCCCCGGCCAGCGCGGCGGGGTCGCCAGGCGGCACCAGGAGGCCCGTCTCGCCATTGACCACGATCTCAGGGATCGGGCCGACCGCCGACGCGACGACCGGTCGGCCGGCGGCCATCGCTTCGACCAGCACCAACCCGAAGCCCTCCCACAACGATGGCAACACGAACACGTCGAGGTCGGCCATCACCTGCGGGATGTCGGCGCGGAACCCCTCGAAGCGCAC
>JBBQBU010000112.1:0-13546 GCA_038318015.1 Chloroflexota bacterium
ACCGTGTTCCTGGTGCTCGAGAGTCAGCACCGCGTCTCCACGCGCTTCAACGAGTACAGCGGCGGCTGGACGGACTACATCCTGGCGGACCTGCAGCGGTATCTGTTGCGGATTGTGAAAGAACGCGCCGAGGCCGCCTAGCAAGCAGGCAAAGACGTGCGCCGAGCCGAAAAGCGGGCCACGGCGCATGCCGCTGGCGGGCCCGCCAGCGGCAACTCCCTCCGAGGCACATCGGAGGTGGCACATCGGAGGGGCGCGGCTACTCGGTGGGGAAGGGAAGTCCCTCCGGAAACGTGTCCTGCGGCTCGTAGCCGATGACCTCATGCGCGGGCGAAATGTCCATGCGCGTCGTGTTCGTCGGGCGGCTGGTGGCTTGCAGCACGACCGACATGCCGGGGGCCGGGTTTTCGGCCTCGACGCAGCGCGCAAAGAAGCGATGGGCGTCGTCGTGGCTGAAGAAGATGTCACGCCCGAACTGGCTGGCGGCCAGGCGCTTCGCGTCGTCGGTGGTGCGCGGGTACCAGCCGATGCGGACGCTGATGACTGACAGGCCGTGGACACGGGCGTACATGTCACCGGCCAGTTCCAGCCACGCCTTCGTCAGCGCATAGTGGTTGACGGGCGCGGGGCCGTCCGCGAGGGTCACCGGCCGGTCGTGGAAGCGGTGGCCGGTGATGACCTGCACGCTGCTGGCGAGAATCAGCCGCGAGACGCCGGCGGCGACGGCCGCTTCGCAGACGTTGTACAGGCCGACAACGTTCGGCCCAAGCAGCTTCTCCATGAAGTCGGCCGAATCCGGATACGCGGCCAGATGTACCACGGTGTCAACGCCCGCGACGGCGCGGTTCACGGCCTCGCGGTCCTCCAGCGTGCCGACCACGAAATCTTCGAGGTTTGGCGTCGGCTCAGGGGCGAAGCCGCGCACGGCATGGCCGCGCGTGAGCAGATGCCGGCTCAGCGGCTGCCCGATGGCCCCGGTTGAGCCTGTCACCAGTACGCGCCGTGGGCTGGCCGCGCTGTCCGTCATCGTGGCTGTCTCCGTTCACACGGAAGGTCGTATCTGCCGGTATTGTGGCGCATCGCCTAGACCCACGGTCGTACGCGCATCGTTGCAGATGGCGTCGGCTTCCTGGCATCAGGCGGCCGTTTAGGGTACCCCGGTGTCAACATGTGTCACGACCGCGAAGCGGTCCGACACGCTCCACTGAAGAAGGGTGAGGCTGCTATGCGATACCGCTGGCCGAATGGCGCACAGTGCGCGGTGGTCCTGTCGTTCGACGTTGACGCCGAATCGGGGTACGTCTACCGCAACCCGAAGGAGGCTGCCGAACAACTGGATCAGATGGAGGAGCGGCGCTTCGGGGTACGGACGGGCGTGGCGCGCATCATCCGGCTGCTCCAGAAATATGACCTGCCGGCGACGTTCTTCGTGCCGGGCTACACCATTGAGCGGTACACCGCCGTGGTCAAGAGCATCCAGAATGCCGGCTACGAGATGGCGTGCCACGGCAACGTGCACGAGACGCTCGACACGCTAGATGAGGCGGCCGAGCGGCGCATCCTGCAAGAGCAGCTAGACATCTATGAGAAACACCTGGGCATCCGCCCCACGGGCTACCGCTCGCCGTCGTGGAGTCTGAACAACCGCTCGCCGCGCCTGCTCAAGGAAGCCGGCTTCGTCTACGACAGCAGTCTGATGGGCGACGACATCCCCTACTTCGTCGGGACGCCGCACGGCGAGTTGGCCGAAGTACCAATCCAGTGGCTGCTGGACGATGCACCGTTCTACCGCCACGTCTACGGCAGCACCAACGCCATCGCCGAGCCTGACCGCGTCATCCGCCTGTGGGAGCAGGAGTTCCAGGGCATGTACGCGGAGAATGGCTGCTTCGTGCTAACCATGCACCCGTGGATCAGCGGGCGGGCCGGCCGGCTGCTGGGCCTGGAGCAATTAATTCGGACGATCAAAGCCGAGCCGGGCGTCTGGTGGGCCACCTGTCAGCAAGTGGCCGACTGGCAGATCGAGTCCCGCCAGAACCTCGGCGTGACCGTCCCGATTCCAGACGACGGCTCGTAGGTCGCGGCTGCCCCCACGCCGCTGCCCGCATCGTGAAGGTGCATCAAACACGGCGTCAGACGGTCCTTGATGACCGCCGCGCCGCCGCTGGGTCGTCTCCACCGCCTGATGGGCGGCCGCCACCGGGCAGCACCACCATGCTGAGCGCCTGCCGATAGTGACGATGCAGTTCCAGGAAGTCATCGTGTGAGCCGCCGGTGTCAGGGTGGCGTTCCAGGGCAAGGCGTCGGTACGCCAGGCGCACCGCTGCCTCCGTGGTCGGCCAACGCAGGCCGAGCGCCGTAAAGCAAGCGGACACGTTCGCCTGATCGCGGGCCGGGGCTGCGACATGCGGCTTCAACGTCCAGCGGCCGGATCCGGGGGAGGCGTCTCGCACGACGCTCTTCCCCTTTTCAAGCGCTGCCCGGCTGAGTACGAAGGTCTCGCGCTGAAAAATGCTGGGATTCACGTGCATCGTGGCGGCGTGTGCGGAGACAACATAGCTTTTGGCTGTCTTCTCGACGATCAGATACGGAACGGGATCGTCGTCACAGTCAGGCGCACACGCAGCGTCATGTTCATGGATGAGATAGACGTATTCGGCCGACTGCGCGCCAGGCCCGCGCTGTGTGCGAGCGGTCTTTGCCCCTCGATCCTTGCGCCATTTCCTCAGTTCGAGGCGATAAACCGCCCGATTCGTTTCCTCATGGGTCGGATCGACGGCTGCCCACTCCTGCACCTTGCTCTGCGCCTCGTTCTGTGACGCGCAGAGTCCGGTGTCCAGCATGTCGCTCCGCCGTAGATGATCCCGCCCACGCCAGTCGGGGTGCCAGATGATCCAGCGCCACCCGAGCAAGCCGAGATTCACGATGGTGAATTTCAAGCGAACCGTCTCGGAAGACACAATCGCCTGCTCGGCAGCGAGGTCTTCGTCGCTGACTGACTCGGCGGTGCACAGGGAACGCACCTCCGACGTGTCACAACGATGCCCCTGATCGTGCTCGTGCTCCATGACAGCACGGTGTACAGTTGCCCGAAGGCCCGGATGCCTGGGGCCAGGAACAATGGTCAGGTGCGTCGCGTGGGCCGGGCAGATCACGTCGATCCGGTACGCGTCCTGGCCGAGCGCCGGCACCTTCGTCACGCGCACGGTCGCCGTCCTGGTAGCAGCGGTCAGCGGCTGCTGCTCAACCAGCGTCAGGGCCGTCTCGTAAGCGCGCTGCAGTTCAACGAAATCATCGAGCGCCGCGCTTGCACCGAGAAGCCGCACCCGGGCCAGCGTCCTGTACGCAGTGCGGATGTCGGCGGCAGTGGTCGGCCAGGTGAGGCCGAGTGCGACGATACTCGGCGGCGTTTCATGGAATCGTGTCATCTCGCTACCCATTCGGCGCACGCCTGACGTTCAGCTCGTGCGCTGAGGACGGCGTCGATGCTCCACTGACTCGCCTCGATCAAAAGTATACGTGGATCACATCCTGATTCACTGGCAGTTCAGTGGAGGCCGCCGTACGGACCGTTCGCTGTCAGATACTGGCCGGAGCGCCCCCCTCCCGATAGGTCGCGTGACGAGTGGCATGTGTGCGGAAGCCATCCCAAGCATGCGGATGGGCGGGGCGCACCGCCCTCTCACGGGCGGCGGCGGGCCTCGGCGTATCGGGGTGAACTCGCCGCAGCTCTCGGGGCGGCCGCGCACCGCCCTCTCACGGGCGGCGGCGGGCCTCGGCGTCCATCACGGCGAGGGCGGCCCGTGCGCCGATGGCCTCCCCTCGTGCGCGCGTCACCTCGGACGACACTGTGGCTGTCGCGGCGATCTGGCTGGCGCGTGCTACCGTGGCATGCAGCGTGGCGCGAGCCAGGGCGGGTGGTTCCGCGACTACCCACAGCCGGTGGGAGTAGTCGCCAGTAAACGGGTTCCAGGCACCGACGCACGTCATCAGCGTCACGCGCGGCGTCTCGGCCGGCTCGATTGGCGTGGTGTCCGTGCCGGGCAGGGTGCGGATCTCGCTCACGACGTAGCGTTGCTCCTCCCCGTGCGAGGCCGCCACGATCTGGTCCCCCAGTCGCGCGCCGATCAGCCGCGCGAACACATTCCCGGCGCGCCCGCTGCGGTGGCCGATGATGACGGCGTTCCCCGCACCGAGCGCGGCCGTTGTGCTGATCTGCCCGGCGACGAATGCTGGCGGCTCCCAGCCCGTATCCACCACGCCAGTCTTGATGTCGAGCCGTGGCACAGCGAGCGCACGCACGGGGCCGGGCGGCGGGGGCGGCACGGTGATGTCCGCCGCCCACTCGCCGAGCGACGCACCGTCACGCAGAGCCAGCCGCACGGTCGGCGTGACGACGCCCGCTGCTGCCGTGATGACGCCCCCGTCCGCCGCGACGACATGCAGTTCGACCGTCACGTCTGTGCCCGACGCTCCCCCCGGAAAGTCGAAGTAGCGATAGCCGTCATCCTCGGCATGATCGTCCAGGACCGGCGGGATCGCGCCGATGATGCGGTAGCGGTCCAACCAGTCGGCCGGGATGCCCACGACGATCGGTTGCCCCGACGTATCGGCACCGTTCGCCAGCGTGACAGCGAGCCGGGCATGTGCTCCCGGCCCCGGCGGATCAATGAACTGAAGCGCTGCCTGCACCACCCTGACCGACTGGATAGCCGTGCCGTGCGCCTCGGCGTCCGGCGCGCGGGTGGGTTGGAGCGCCGGCACGATCACGGGGGGAGGTGTCGGCCTCGCCAGGATGCGCCGCCGGGCGTCCGTTGCCGACGAGGCGGTGGCGCGCGTCGACTGGACCGGACGGCGGTTCTCGTCATCGAGTTGGGCCGGTTGGACGTCGTCTTCGGGCCTGGCCCACCGTGCGGAAGCGGCCTCAAGTTGGCGTTCGATCTGCCGTTGCTCTTCGGATTGATACCACGCCCACTGCCCGTACCACGTATCGAAGAGGATGCTGCCCGACACCAGAATGCCGACCAGCCCGGCGCAGGAGATGCTCAGGCTGATCGCCCATGCCCAGCCGTGGCCTGACGCACGTGGAGACTGCGGCTGTCCGTTCGGGTGTTGGTGCGGGGGCATGGCGTGGGCGCGACCCCTGGCGGCGTGCTAGCGCGTCCGCGACCGTGAGAAGAGGTAGAGGCCTCCGCCCAGTGCCGTAACGCTGCCGGTCAGCAAGAGCAGCGCCGCCTCAGTCGGGAAGCCGCCAGCGCGCGGTGCGGTGGATGACGAGGACGCCGGGATGGTGGGCGCCGGCCCTGCTGGGCCGAGAGGCGGCGCGGCCGGCACGATCCGGGTCGCCGGCAGCGGGGTGGACACGGGCGGGCGCGCGGGCGTGGCGGGCAGCACCGGCGTCGCCGTTGGCGGCAGCGGCGGGATGGTCGAGAACCGCGGTGCTGTCACGCCGGGCAATGACGGGACCGTTGAAACGGGCTGCTGCGCGATCACCTGTTCCGTCCCGCGCTGCGCCGCCTCGGCAGACGAGTCCTCCGCTGCCAGGGCCGAACCCCCGAACAACCCGGTCATGACGAGCAGACAGCTAGCAGCGAACAGAAAGCGCACGACTAGCTCCTTGATCGTTGAGGCATGGGTGTGCCATCGGCACGCAGTCGGATTGGCACGCCCACTCAATGAGGCGCTTTGGGATCATAGCGGGAAACGGCGCATCACCGGCGCTTCGTGCGTGGCACAGGTGCATCACTGGCTCAGGTCGGCCGCTGGATGCGGTCTCGGCGCACCACGCGATCTACCTTTGTTTGACAGGTGCCCTGGCCCGTGTGGTACATCCTCAGCGTCGCAGGGCGCGGGCGATGCTGCTGTAGCGCCGACGGAAACTGAAACACACTGGTATGTTTCCGCGCAGATGAGCCGGTCCCCGATGCTTCGAGGTTGGGCAACGTTGCCGCACCAGTTGGAGGTCCTCATGGCGATGGAGCATGGGCTCTCTCGACGCTCGTTCTTGCGTAGTGGCTTGATCGGATTCGGAGGAGTCGGGCTGCTGGCAGCCTGCGCGCCGCAAGCCCCGGCCGCAAAGCCGGCCGAGGCCCCCCCAGCGGCTGCCACGGCGGCACCAGCCGCGCCACCGACTGCGGCACCGGCACCGGCTGCTGCCCCGCCGACTGCGGCACCTGCCGCTGCCGCAGCGGCCGCCGCGCCTGCGCCGGCAGCACCGGCCGCTGCTCCGGCCAAGCCAGCAGCCCCGGCCGCCGCCGGCTCCGAAAAGCTCGGACGCCACATGATCGGCAAGCTCGAAGGGCCGACGCTCCTGGCCGACGCCGGCCGCCCGGCAAAACTGGCCGAGGCACCGATGCTGGCCGAACTGGTGAAGGCTGGCAAACTGCCGCCCGTCGAGCAGCGCCTCCCCGACGAGCCGCTGGTCGTCAAGCCGCTGCGCGAGGTCGGCAAGTACGGCGGGACCTGGCGGCGCGGCTTCACCGGCGTTGGTGACAAGGAGAACGGCAGCCGTATCGTCTCCACCGATAAGCTGCTGTTCGTGGACTACACCGGGAACAAGGTCGTTCCGAGCCTCGCGAAGTCGTGGGAGTTCCGCGACGACGGACGGACCTTCGTCGTCAACCTCCGCAAAGGCGTCAAGTGGTCGGACGGCCAGCCGTTCACGGCAAACGATATCCTCTTCTGGTTCGAGGATATCTACCAGAACAAGGATCTGGTGCCGCTCCCCACCATCGGCATGTCGATCAACGGGAAGACCGGCACCATCGAGAAGATCGACGAATTGAGCGTTGCCTTCAAGTTCCCGGATCCCTACTTCCTCTTCGAGGACATCATCTCCGGTAACACCCCAATGGGCAACGGGCACGCCACCGGCGGCATCACGCTGATGGGCGCGCTCGCACCGGCCCACTACATCAAGCAGTTTCTCCCGAAGCACGTTGGGGATGCCGAGGCCGCCAGCAAGGCGCAGGCGGCCGGCTTCGACAACTGGGTCAACCTCGTCAAGTTCAAGAACGACTGGAGCCTCAACCCCGAGCTTCCCGTCTTGACGCCGTGGAAGACGGTGTCGCCGATCAACACGCCGGCCTGGACGCTCGAGCGGAACCCGTACTTCTGGCAGACCGACCCCGAGGGGAACCAACTGCCGTACATCGACAAGATCCAGATGACGCTGGCCGAGAAGCTCGATGTGCTCAACCTGCGCGCCATCGCCGGCGAATACGACATCCAGGGCCGGCATGAGATGCTCCAGATGCTGCCGGTCTACCTGGAGAACGCGCAGAAGGGCAACTACACCATGCGGCTGGACCCCGGCGACTACGGTGCCGAGGTCCAGCTGTACGTGAACCAGAGCTACGAGGCCGACCCTGAGATCGCCAAATGGATCACCAACCGCGACTTCCGGCGGGCTTTGTCGCTGGGGATCGAGCGCGAGCAACTGAACGAAGCGTTCTGGCTCGGGACCGGCACGCCCGGTTCGTCGGTCGTTGAGGAGCCCCACCCGCACAGCCCCGGCCCTGAGTACCGCACTCGGTGGTCCACCTACGACGTGAAGCAGGCGAACGAGTTGCTCGACAAGGCCGGGCTGACCCAGAAGGACGCCGAGGGAATGCGGCTGCGGACAGACGGCAAAGGCCGGTTGCGGTTGGAGTTGACGACGATCCAGGCGGCCTGGATGGATCAGACGGCCGTCTGCGAGATGGTGGCACAGCACTGGCGGCGCATCGGCATTCAAGCCGATGTCAAGGAGCTAGAGCGAACCCTGATGGAGCGGCAGACCGAGAACAACGAGTTGATGATCTCGGTGCGCGACGCGAGCACGGCCGGCTCGCTGCCGATCCAGCCGGATGCCGTGATTCCGGCCCAGCGGACATCGGGACTCGGGCCGGCGTTCGGCGTGTGGTACACCTCGAACGGGCGGCAGGGCAAGGAACCAACGGACCCGCAAATCCGCAAGGTGTTCGACCTGTACCGGTCGCTCGGCAGCCTGCCGCGCCAGGAGCGCGACAACGCCGCCAAGGAGATCTGGCGCATCGCGATTGACGAGCAGTGGGGCATCGGCACGGTCGGGCTGGCGGCGGCGAACCTCGGCGTGCGGCTCGTCAAGAACACGATGGGCAACGTGCCAGAGCGGCTGGCCCAGGTGCGAGCGGCCCGACACCCCGGCGCAACCCATCCGTCAACGTACTATTTCAAGAGCTAGTAGCCTGTCACACAGAATATGAGGGCCTAACACTGTCATCCTGAGCAGGGTAGGCGGTGCGCGCCGGAGAGCAAGAATGACATCGTTCACAGTATGGTGCCGGTTCGGCATGCCAGAACCATGTACTAACCTGAACCTCACGGTAAAGACAATATGTCATTGAAAGTGATGTCGTTGCGCGCAGCGTGACGATATTTGTGCAGCGAGCTTGCGAGCGCAATCGAGGGATCTCTAGGTCGGGATATCCGTTGCCGAGATCCCTCCGCTCCGCTCGCACGCGCTCGCGTCGGTCGGGATGACATAACTTGCTGCGACCCATCAATACTCATGTGACACGCTACTAGTGGGTCACGCTCCATATAGTTGAGGATCCGACCAGATTGACGCATCCCCAATCAAATACGACGTGACCCACTAGGCGGCCGGTCCGCATATACAAGCGTGTCGTGCAGGGGGCAGCGTCTCCTCCCCCTGCACGACGAGAGTCCAGGCATCCAGGTGCATGCGCGATCCGGATCGGACGCCCGCGCATCCATGCCACAGGCCCGCCGGAGCGGGCCTGTGCTGTCTCTTCCGCCAGCGCGCGCAGGCGGGTGGCGGGGCGGGAACGCGGTTACGAGGCGGCTGAGCCGGCGACGGACTTCTGTGGGCCGTTGGTCGCGCCCTTCTGGCCGGTCGTGCTGATCTGGATGCGGCGCGGCTTGGCCGACTCGGCCTTCGGGAAGGCCAGCCGCAGCTCGCCGTGTTCGACGCGGGCCTCGCTCGGATCGGGTGCGTAGGTCGGTGGCAGTTGCAGGCTCCGACTGAAGCGGCCACTCCGCTTCTCGCGCAGCAGGTAGTTGCGCTCCTCCTCGGCCTTCATCTCCCCGCAGATAGTCAGCACGCCGTTCTCGACGTTCACAACGATGTCGTCGGGCTTCATGTCCGGCAGGTGCGCCTCGCCGATCCGGCTGTCGTTCTCTTCGTAGAGGTCCAGGGATGGGCGGCCCGTGGGTGCGCCGGCTCCGGGCGCCACGAAGGCATCTTCCAACAGGCGATCCATCACATGGCGCAGATGCATCGTGCGGCCGAGCGGTTCGTAACGGTCGATCATGACAGTCCCTCCAGGTGTTCTGTCGGGCCACCGCCGCCCGGAACCGAACCTGGGAACCGTGCTGCGGTCTTCCGCCCGACGCATCGGATAGTTCAACGATACTCGCTTATGTATCCGAAACGAGTTAGACCGGCGTTGGACGTCCGTTTGAAGCAACGCCGCCTCGTGCAGCACGCGGGGAGAATGTGCGACCGTACCGCAGTGAACACGCCAACGACCACGCCAACGCGACATTGGCGCGGAGAGACGGTCAACGATGCTGATCCAGACGACGACGTGGTTCCTGGAGATGGCCCGGCTGGAGCAGTTGCGGCCGGGCCGCCCGCCGCGCGCGGGCGTCACGCTGGCCCGCGCCGAGATCCCAAACGCTGAGTTCAGCCGCTTCCTGTATCGGGCGGTCGGTGGCAACTGGTACTGGGTGGACCGTCTGGGCTGGAGCTACGAGGAGTGGCGGCACTGGGCTGCGCGCGTGGAGACCTGGGTGGCCTACGTGCAGGGCACGCCGGCCGGCTACTTCGAGCTTGAGGCGCGCCCGGATGAGACGATGCACCTGGCGCTGTTCGGCCTGCTGCCGTGGGCCATCGGGCAGGGGCTGGGCGGCTGGCTCCTGACGCGCGCCGTCGAACGGGCATGGGAACGCGGCGCGCGGCTGGTCACGGTCAACACCTGCAGCCTGGACGGCCCGCACGCACTGGCGAACTATCAGGCGCGCGGGTTCGCCATCACTCGGATGTACACGTCCACCTGCGACCTGCCAGAGCAATCACCCGGCCCCTGGCGGGGTGCCTGACGCCGAGCCGGCCAGTAGCCGTGCTTGCCCAGGTCAGTGTCATCCTTTGCTGCGCTGTCCTGAACATGACGGCGGACCGTTCCAGCGTGTGCACGGGGACCGCAAGGACCGGCCAATCGTGCGGGTTCCCATCAGGAGATCGTCAAGAAACACTGTCATCCTGACGTGAGATTGGACGAAGAGTGACCCGGGGCTGGGGCGAGTAGACGGAAGGCGGCAGGGCTGCTCTGCTGTGAGCATGGAGCAGACCACAGCAGAGCAGCCCCAGGTCGCCCTACGGGCTACCGTCCGCCCTCACGCCCACGACTTCCGGTCGCTCGACACTTCCCACAACGCGCGGCTTGACGGAATCGTCCGTCTCCTGCCTTGTCCAAACGCCAATTCCTGAGCCTGCGCCGTGGGGATCCGGCGACGCGGGGATCCTGCCGCAGCAGCGGGGACGTCGGCGTAGCCGATGTCCCCGCCCCGCAGGGGCCGTCGTTCGTGAGCGGGCATAGGAGGTGAAGGGTGCAACGAGCCGGCTAGGCGACGTGGCAGACCGGCCGGCGTTCGGGGATCGGCTCGGCCTGCCGCAGGATCTCGTGCGTGATCGGCGCGATGTCGCCTTCGCCCACCAGGACGTAGCGCGCCAGGTGCCCGAACGGGTTGCCCTCACTCCACTCGAAATAGGCGTGGGGCTGCTTGTTGGTGGCCGTCCGCACGAAGAGCAGGAACGCAGCGATAGCATTGGGGACGGCGGCACTCTGGGCACGCAATACTCGGTGTGGCCCGATCATGTGCCCACTGACCACGAGATCAGGGGCGAACTCTGACGCGTCCAGCACCGTCACCTCAAAAAACAGGACCGGGTCGTCGTCCGGCATGTGGTTGCAGTGCCGCTGCGACGCTTCTTTCTCGGCGTAGTGCTCTTCGCTGACAAGGTCGGTATCGTGCGCGATGATGCGGATGTTGCCGCGCGCTGCCTCGTCGATGAAGCGGCGCGCGGTCCCGTCAAGGACCACATTGCGAACGCGCAGTTCCGTCTGCCGCAAGAGACGCGACACGATGGAGCTGACGACGATAGCCAGGATGAACAGCGCGGCGATCTTCAGACCGTCCGGCTGCCCGAAGACCGTGACGGTGGTGGTGTACACGAAGATGGCGCTGATCACGCCGAAGACGCCCGTCATCATCCGCTGCCCGCGGTGGTAGGCCGAGAGTGTCACGGCGACCGTCGCGGAGGTCATCAGGGCCAGCACGCCGGTAGCATACGCGCCTGCCTGCGCCTCGACGTTCGCGCGGAACAGGATCGTCACGACGCTGCAGATTGCGGTGAAGATCAGCACTAGCGGCCGGGTCGCCCGCGCCCAGTTCGGGGCCATGCCATAGCGCGGCAGGTAGCGCGGGACGATGTTGAGCAGCCCTGCCATCGCGGATGCGCCGGCGAACCAGAGGATCAGGATGGTGCTGATGTCGTAGGCCGTGCCGAAGCCGTTGCCCAGGTACTCGTGCGCCAGATAGGCCAGCGCACGGCCGTTGGCGGCACCGTCCTCCTCGAACGCGGCGTGCGGAATCAACACGGTCGTGACGACGGCGCTGGCGAGCAGCAGCACGCTCATGATGACGGCCGCCACCGTCAGCAGCGTGTGAGTGTGCCGAATCCGCCCGGCTGGGCGCTCCGGCGTGTCGCCTGGGTCGCCCTTGACCAGCGGCATCACGACCACGCCCGTCTCGAAGCCCGACAGCCCCAGCGCAAGGCGCGGGAACACCAGCAGCGCCGCGCCGACCATCGCCAGCGGGTTGCCGTAGCTGGCGAACAGCCCGCCGGTCCATGCCGACAAGACCTCGGGCCGCCGGACGATCTCGAAGATGCCGACGCCCAGTACCACGACGTTGAGCGAGAGATACGCAATGACCAGCACGACCGCCACGCCGATAGCCTCGCCGAAGCCCTTGAGGAAGACTGCGCCGAGGGTCACGATCAGCGCGAGCGTGACGACAACCTCGTACCCGTGTACGAACCGCGTGAACGGATTCTCTGCAAGGTGGGCCGTCGCGTCGGCGGCCGACAGCGTGATCGTGATGACGAAGCCGGTCGCCACGAACCCGATCAGGCAGAGGACAAACAGCTTGCCCTTCCACCAGTCCAGCAGCCGCTCCAGCATCGAGATCGACCCGTCGCCGTGGGGGCTCTCTTCGGCAACGCGGCGGTACATCGGCAGCGCGCCGAACAACGTGATCAGCACCAGCACCAGCGTCGCGATGGGCGAGAGCGCCCCGGCTGCCAGCGCCGCGATGCCAGGCTGATACCCCAGCGTCGAGAAGTAGTCCACGCCGGTCAGGCACATCACCTTGTACCAGGGGTGGGTTTTGTGGGCGGATGTCTCCGGTTCGTAGAAGCCGCCCGGCTCCTGCGGCTGCCCTTTCAGCAGCCAGTGGCTCAGGCGCGCGCCGACGCCGGGCGCGCCGGCTGTGGCCGGCTCCGGCCGGGGGCCATGCACCGCCCGCGTCGGCGTGGTACTCCTGACGACCCTCGACGTGCGCCGACGCTCCGTGCCCGCCGCGCCGGCTCCCGGCGCTGAAGATCCCGGCGCAGGCTGGCCCGACTGGCGCACCGGCGGCGTCGGCCGTTCTTGTGGCCGGGGTGCCTCCGGCTCCATCTGCGGCGTATCCTGATTGAGGGTCATACCGGTGCCTTCATGGCCTTCATCGGTGGTGCGTCCCGACTGGCGGCGACAGCCGCAGCGCTGTTCGGCGGCCCCGATGGCGCGCGCGTCGGGAGTCCGCTATGCAATCAGTGTGCCTACGCGGTCTCGGAAGGGGCGTCAAAAGGCGGTGCGGCTGCTATGCCCCCTGCGGTAGGCGGCATGGCAGCCGCCGGCGTGACTGAGGCTCAGGCGTCAGTGTGCAACAACAGCGTCTCGGTCGTCCAGGTCAGAACGCCGCAACCCAGGAAGTCGGTGTCGGCCGTCCAGATGCTGACTTCGAGCGCCAGGGCCAGCGCAACGGTCGGCCAGTTGCGTTCGTCGCGCGGCACTCGCCGCAGTTCGCGCAGCCGCTCGTGGCCGTACGTCTCCTCGGGCACGTTGATGACGAAGCGCCGAACCAGCGTGAGCGCATCTTACAGCACCGGGTCCGCTTCACCCGGAGCAAATCGGCCGTACCGCAAGCCTGCCTCGATGCGCCGTGGCAACTCGTGGCGCACTTCTGACCAGGCGTGCGCGCTAATATGAAGCGTCAGGTCAGGGTGGGCGATCAGGGGCACCCCACGCGCCCGGAGCAATTCGCCAACCAGAACGCTGGCATCTACCACGAGCTCCACGTCAGCGTTGGACCACGTCCCGCTTCAGCAGCCCCGCCTCGTCGATCTCGTCTTCGTCGAGCCAGCCCCGCGCGCGCAGATCGGCAATGCGGTGCGCTAGCGCCGTCGCCGCTTCCTGATCAGCCTGAGGGTCGCTCTTCCTGCGCGGCACGAAGTAGC
>JBBQBU010000113.1:0-13418 GCA_038318015.1 Chloroflexota bacterium
GTGGCTGGGCAAGTGTCGCCGCCTCAGCAAGGACTACGAGTCCATCATCGAGAGTTCCGAAGCCATGATCCGACTCGCCATGATTGGCCTCATGCTTCGCCGCCTCAAGCCCGCTCGATGACTTCACACACACTTTCTTAGCGGTGTGCGCCCGCCATCGGCGCGATCGGGCTGGAGATCGCTGCGAAGCCGAGCCAGTGGCGCGCCACGCGCACCGCGTTGACCAGGAACGCTGCTCCGCCAACGCCGAGGCAGAAGGCCGCCGTGTCCGGCAGCCAGCCTGCCGTGCTGAACGGCACCAGCGCCCCGAGCACCACCCCGGCCATCCAGGCGGCACCGCCGGCCAGCGCCAGCGGACGGCTGTACAACTGTTCCAGCATCGGGACCGGCTGGATGCCGACCAGCGGCCCGTAGCGGTACATCCAGGTCAAGAACGGCCCGATCTTGTACAAGAAGCCCTGAATCGCCGTCTGCACCCAGCCGGCAATCGCCAGCCAGCCGACTGCCAGCCAGAGCGGGTCGGTTGCGGCGCGCCCGCTGAGGAGGCCCCCGGCGAGCAGGGCCGCCGCAGTCAACCCGCAGGCCATCGCTGCGAACGCGAACGGGATGTGCACGTCAGGCGAGTGGCGCACCCGGACGCGGTACAGGAAGACAAGCTGCCCGACGAAGAGGACGACGCCCGTGAGGAGGGCAACGGCCCCGAGCAGGCTCACCCAGCGACCCAGGCCGAGCAGCAGGCTGGCAGCGAGGATCCAGGCACCGCCGGCTGTCAGCCACAGTTCGTACGTGGCCCAGTCGTCCCGAACGCGGTGCTCGGTGAGCGTGAACATGGACACCAGCCGGTACGCAACGCCGGTCAGGAGCGGGGTGACCCAGCCCCCTAGCATCAACGTCGCGTGGGCAGCCAGCGTCGGCAGGGTCAGGCCCGCCAGGAACCCGACATTCTTGCTCAGGGCCAGCAGCAGTCCCAGGCTGGCCCCGGTCCCCAGCGCAGTGGTCGCAGCAGCCACATGCCACCACGTCGCATCTCGGTGCGGCGCGGTGCGTAAGGTGCCGGCGATCACGCCGACGTAGATGGTAACGGCCGTAAACGTGGACGTACCACCGATGCCGAGCACCAGCGGCAGGCCGTTCTCGATGCCTGCCACGAACATGACGAGGCCCACGATGTAGAACCACCACGACAACCGGGCTGCGCGCGGCGCGGCCAGTGGCGTCTGCAACACAATAGGTAGCATCTGGTAGCTCGCGCCGAAGATGACTGCGCCGATCAGGCCCAGGGTGTTGACGTGCACGAACGTCAGCAGGTGCGCGTCGTAAAAGCTGCCGCGTAGCAGCGGCAGATGCCACGCATACGTCAGTGACAGCAGCGCCAGCGTCAGGATCCCCACGACCATGAAGCGCATCGGCAGCAGCAGGTCGCCGGTCGCGTTCGGTGCGGGGGCGGGCACGGGTGCGGGCCGTCTGACCGCCGTGCCACCTATCGACCCTGCTCCTGCGCTCACGCTTGGGACAGGACGGGACGACGCCCCCGCTGCCGGGGGCGTCGTCCGAAGGTCGTTTGCGTCGGCCGTCACGATGACGCTGCTGGGGGATTGGTGATCCGGACGGCGACGGTTCCGTTCGGCAGTTCGGTCGTCTCGTGGGTGCATCCGAGTGCCTCAAGCTTTGGGTACAGGTGGATCGGGCGGCGGGTGTGGTGCACGAGGAGGGTCTCTCCGGGGCCGAGGTCGCGGAGCGTCTCCAGAATGCGGACCATCGGCAACGGCGGTGGCAGGTTGCTCACGTCGATGGTCAGGGCGACACCGGTAGGGGCGCTGCCGGTCACCAGCGGGGTCGCGGCAGGCTCCTGTGTGGCGTCTGCCTCTGCCTTGCGCTTCGCCTCGTTGCACTGGCAGGCGACAGGAGCGTTCGGGACCAGATCACTGAGTGACATTGAGGGTTCCCTTCATGCCGGCTTCTTTGTGGCCAGGAATGGTGCAGATGTATTCGTAGGTGCCCGGTGCGGTCGGAGTGAACTCCAGCGAGGCGCTCTGGCCGGGCTTTGCCAGCACCTTCAACGATGCTGCGGGCTTGTCCGCCTTGATCGTCGGCAGGGCGATGTCGTGCTCGATGACGCCCTTGTTGTCCATCAGCAGCTTGATGGTCTGGCCCACCTTCGCCTGAAGCGTGGAGGGGGTGAACTTCAGGTCGGTCGCCACGACCTTCAGATCCACGGCACCCTGGCTGGCTGCGGGGACTGCTGCGGGTTTCGGTGCTGCGAGAGCCGGCGCACCTGCCACTGCCATGCCTGGTGCCGTTGTCACTATTGGTTGCACGGTCTGGTTCGAGAATCGGTAGCCGCCTGCTGAGATGACGAAGCCGGTCAAGCCTGCACTGACCAGAAACCCTCCGAGGAGTGCCAGCATTGCCCCGCCAAAGTCGATTCGTGCCATCGTCGTTCTCCGTATGTGTTTGTTGCTTGGCGTCGCGTGTCCACAGTCTTCAGGTAGGCGCGTCCGGTCGGGTGTGCCGCCCGGACGGCCCGTGCACGGCTGGGTCTAGTGGCCCTTGTCGGCGTTGCCAGGGCTGGTCACGACATTGAAGATGTCGGGGTTGGCCTCGCCCTCGACCGTGAGGACGCCCACGGCACCCTTCGTCATCCGCCCCAGGCTGTGATCGACCAGCGTGTAGTTGCCAGGGTAGTCAACGGTGAACTCGACCATCGTCGCGCCGCCAGTTGGCACGAGCGTCGTCTGGACGTTGTGGTGAATCGGGTTCATCGCGCCTTCTGGGTAGACGTTGTCGAAGATCTCGCCGATGACGTGGAAGCTTGACGTAATGTTCGGGCCGCCGACACCGAAGATGATGCGGACCTTCTCGCCAACCTTCGCCTTCAGCGCGTGGTCGCCGGTCAGCGCGCCGACCGAGCCATTGAACACGACGTAGTTCGGGTGCTCGTCAGTCATGTCCTGGAGCGAGAAGTCGTGTAGGCCATGCTCTGCGCGGTCGCCTTCGAGGTAGAAGTCTCCCTGCATGACGTAGAACTCGCGGTCAACGGCCGGCAGTCCTTCTTGCGGCTCGACGACGATCAGGCCGTACATGCCGTTGGCGATATGCTGTGGCACTAGCGGTGAGGCGCAGTGGTAGACGTAGACGCCTGGGTTCAGCGCCTTGAAGGTGAAGGTGGCCGACTCGCCAGGAGCGATCTGGGTCACTTTCGCACCGCCGCCAGGACCAGTCACGGCGTGCAAGTCGATGCTGTGTGACAGCTTGCTCTCGGCCGGGTTCTTCAGCGTCAGCTCGACCGTGTCGCCCTGCCGCACGCGCATCATCGGCCCTGGCACGGTGCCGCCGAATGTCCAGTAGGTGTACGACACGCCGTCGTCCATCATGGCCGTGATCTCGGGCGTATCAACCTCAATCTTGACGAGCGTGGGTGGCCGAACGGGAATCGCGGCTGCCATCAGCGGCTGCGGTAGCGGCTTCAGTCCCTCGGGCTGCTGACGATCACCCGGCTTCCGCTGCTCGCCGGATGTCATCCGCACGCCTGGACCGTAGCCCGGCGGCATGACCATCGCCGCCCCGCTGGTACTGTTGACGGTCCCGCCAATCGGCATGACAATCGGGGCCACTGGTACGGGTTGGACAGCGATGCGGGGCTGGGCAACCAGCCCCGCCGCGAAAAGTGATCCTCCGACAATGCCTGCGACGAGGGCTCCAATGCCCACTGCGACGTTGCTCATGGCCGATGCCTCCTGCTTGGTGGCTCGTGTCCCGTCCGACCGAGCCGCTCACTGCTCTTGCTTCTGGTGTCGGCAGGTGCGCTGTGAAAGGCGCGCCCTGCTCCCTACAAGCATCTGTCCCAGGAGGCAGGCAGCGTGATACTCAGGCGGGTAGTCCGGGCCTACCCGGTGGGGTAGTCCTGTGCCGCGCGATATGGCCGTACAGCCGCAGACAGGTTGCCGTCAAACAGACGGTGCCGGCAGGCGGCAGTGCGGGCACACAGGACGCACGGGCACGGGCGGCAGGCTGGGTCAGGGGCGGGTGGTCGGGTCCGGCCGGTCGCGGTTGAGCCCGTAGGCCACCACCTGCGCGCGGTTTCGCAGATGCAGCTTCTGGAGAATGTTCTTCAGGTGGTACTTCACGGTGTTCTCGCTGACTACCAGCGCCTCGGCGATCTCACGGTTGGATGCTCCCAGCGTCAGGTGCTGAAGGACATCGCGTTCACGGGCCGTGAGCGGCTCAATCTCGTCGAGGGGCCGCGCGGCGGCACCAGCGGGCGCGGCCGGCTGTTCTGGCCGTGATGGTTCGACAGGCACCGGCAGCGGTTGGCCCGGCAGTGGTTGGCCCGGCTGCGGCTCGGCGGCTGCGCCGGGTGCCGGCCAGTTGCCGCGCGCCAACTCTTGTAGAATTTTGGCAGCGAGCGTCGGCGTCCAGGCCGCTTCGCCGCGTGCTGCCGCTTCCAACTGTCCGATCAGCTGTCCCGGCTCCAGACTCTTGAGCAGGTAGCCCCGCGCGCCCGACTTGACGGCTTCGAACAGGTCCGCTTCAGCTTCGGAGGCCGTCAGGATCACGACAGCCTGCTCCGGCCGCTCGGCCTGGATCATGCGCGTTGCGGCAAGGCCGTCCATCTCGGGCATGCTCAGGTCCATCAGGAGCACATCGGGCCGCAATTCTCGTGCGAGCCGGACGCCGTCGAGGCCGGTGCTGCCCTCGCCGATGATCTCGACGCCCTGCCCGCTCAGGTACGACTTCAGCCCTTCGCGGATCAGCCGGTGGTCATCAACCAGCACGACACGTAGCGCCATCTGCTCTCTCCTGCGCCGGTGCGCCGCCCGGGCTTCATAGCCCGGACCCGGCCGGTACGACCCGATCGTCGACTGATATCGTACTCCTACCCGATTGGGTGTGGCGCTCGATGGTCGCAGCGGCGCATCGTTTGTAGTAGAGATCGCGCCTTTGAGGGCCACATTGTCACTACCGTATACGTATCTGCCCGACCTTGCCCGGACCGTCGAGATTCCCAGCGACGGAATCCTGAGCCGGACCGTCTACAGCGATCCCTCCATCAGCGTCGTGATGTTCGGGTTCGACGGCGGCGAAGCACTGTCAGAGCAC
The DNA here is from genome assembly GCA_038318015.1 of Chloroflexota bacterium. GTDB lineage: Bacteria > Chloroflexota > UBA6077 > UBA6077 > JACCZL01 > JADZEM01. Next base: position 5,101 of record JBBQBU010000113.1, read on the forward strand.
ACCGCCGCGCGCCCGGCGCTGCTCCAGGTTATCAGCGGAACCGCGACTCTGACGCTCGGCGGCGACACCCTGCAGGCAGGGCCAGGAACCTGGGTGCGAATGCCGGCTGGCCTGCCCCACAGCGTTCACGCGACCACGCCGCTCATTTTGCAACTCACCTTGCTCCCACTGCCCAACGATCTGCCGCCCTCCGAGTAAGACGCGCAGCGGCAGCCATCACGGCGAGACGGCTCGCCAGAGGAGAATCATCGTGGAAACACCATATCGCGTAGGATTCGAGACCCAGGTTGGCGAAGCATTGTTTGCCATCCCCGGCGCGGAAGCGATCTTCGAGCAGCATGGCTGCACGGCCACCATCGAATGCACCGAAGACCACCACGCCGAGTACACGCTCGGCGACACCGAACTCGTTTGCCACATCGACGATGCCAAAACGCTGGTGCGCGACTTGAACGCGGCGCTCGTGGCCGACGAAGCCGCCCGAGACCGCTGAGGCGTCCTGATACCGCCACAGCGTCACCCTCGACTCAGGCGGTCGTCGCGGCACCTGGGGCGGACTCCAGCGGCATCAGCACGCTGACCCGCGTGCCCTCGTTTGGTGCCGTTTCAACGTCGAATACGCCGCCGACGCCCTCCGCGCGCTCCCGCATGATGGCGAGTCCAAAGTGGGCGCTGCCGCCGGATTGCGACAGGTCGAAGCCGCGCCCGTCGTCGGCAATGCGGACGCGCAGGCGTGGCCCGCTGCCGCCGATGACCACGTCAAGTTGGAGCCTCGCGCGGGCCGTCCGCGCGTGCTTGCGGATGTTCGCCAGCGCCTCCTGGACGATCCTGACCAGTTGCACCTCGACGGCCGGGGCAAGGCCCGCCTCCGAGACGCCCGGCCCGATCTCCAGATCCACTTCGACGCCGGTCTGCTGCTGGTAGCGCGCCACATACTCGCTCAGTGCGACGGTCAGCGTGCGGTCGCTGCCGCTGCCGCTGCTCCGAAGTCCCAGGATGGCCTCGCGCACCTCGACAAAGGCGTCCCCCGCCACGTCGCCAATCTGTGTCAGGATGTCGGACGCCCGCGCGCCCTGCTCGTGCGCGACGGCGTCGCGTGCGGCTGCCGCCTGGAGGCGCACGTAGCCAAGGGCCTGCGCCAGACTGTCGTGTAACTCGCGGGCGATGCGCTCACGCTCGATGGCGGCGGCAAGGCCCTGGCTCTGTCCGTGGAGGCGCGCGTTGTCCATCGCCACGGCGGCCTGGGTGGCGAACAGCCGGACGCTGCTCTCGTCCTCGTCCGTGAAGGGAATCGGGCCGTCCGGCCCCTGCTTGTCGGTCAGGTAGAGGTTGCCGTAGCTGCGGTCGTGCAGAATGATCGGCACGCCCAGGTAGGTCAGCATGGGCGGGTGCCCCGGTGGGAAGCCGACCGAACGGGGGTCGGCCCCGATGTGCTCGACGCGGATTGGGTGGTCGTCATGGAAGATGCGGCCAAGCAAGCCGCGCCCGGTCGGCGGATCGCCCAGTTTGGCCCGCTCCTCCTCGGTCAGACCAGAGGTCAGGAATCGGACCATGTGGCCGGCGTCGTCTACCACCCCAAGCGCCCCATACCGCGCGCCCGTCAGGTCTCGTGCCAGGTCAACGATGCGCCGCAGCACTGATTCAAGCGTCAGGTCGGCGGAGAGCGCCAGTCCAGCCTGATGTAGCGTGTGCAGTTGGCTAGCCTGCCGCCGGGCCGTCTCGCTGACTTCTTGCAGACGGGCGTTCTGCTTCAAGATGCGCCGCTCCATCCGTTCGGCCTCGTTGAAGACCTCGCGCGAGAAGATCCAGCTTGCCCCGCCCACGATCAGGAGCAAGAACAGGTTGCCCGGCCACTGGTGCAGCTCCGGCCAGAACTGGTGACGAACCACGTCAAGGACGGCCAGAAACAAGAGTGGCACGGCCACGGTAAGCCAGCGGAGTGATCGAAAGCGCATCGCCCCTATGCTACCGCGCCGCAGGCCTAGCAGGTGGCGCGGGACATCATGCGCGGGGGGCGGCATCGCCCGTGGCCGCGTCGTTCCTGGCTCCGTACTGGCGCGGGCCAATGTCCGTACACGCCCCCGAAGACGGGGTGTTTCCTGTCTGCGATGCTGCGTGTGGGTGGCGCTTGCCAACGCGACGGCAGCCTCCCCCCAAGATTATGAGCCTGAGATCACGGCAGCGCACCTGCCGAGGGAGTCCAACACCATGACAGCAGCAATGGCCCGGCAGACCACGGATCGGACGGACTCGGCCATCACCTACCAGCCCGAGGCTCCCGTCATGACGACGGACGAGACGATTCGCGTGATTGATGTGTTCGGGCGACCGGAGCTACCGGCCGTGTGTCAGGCCGTGGACGCCACGGCCTACCCAGCGTTTATGCAGCACACCGACCTTGCACCGCACTGGCCGAGTATCTAGGCTGCCTTTCCAGTCACGCAGTTCGTGATGATTGATGGGCGGACGGGCGGCCACGATGCCCACGGCAACATGGTGCCGCTGGCCTGGGAGTGTGCTCTCACCACGTTGCCGCCGTCGGCCGTCGTCATGGTTGAGCGGGCGCTCGCGATGGTTGACTCCGGCCGGCCAGTGACGGCATACGGTGCCCTGCAGGTGGTCGTCAGTCCCACGGCCCAGCGTCGCGGCCTCAGCGGCCGCATGCTCGGCGAGATGGCGGCCTGTGCCGCGCGGCTCGGGGCTGAGAGCCTGTTCGCCCCGATTCGCCCGACCCAGAAGGACCGTTACCCGCAGTGGCCGCTCGCATCCTACGCCAGTTGGACCCGTGCTGACGGGCTGCCCCTCGACCCGTGGCACCGCGAGCATGTGCGCCTCGGGGCGGCCCCGGCTGGCGTCGTTGACGCGTGGCTGACGACGAGTGCGACGTTGGCTCACTGGGAGGCTTGGACCGGCCTGCGCTTCCCGGAGCGCGGCGAGTACGTTGTGCCAGGGGCATTGGTGCCCATGTTCGCCGACATTGAGGCTGGGGTTGGCCGCTACATCGAGCCGCACCTCTGGATGCACTACCGCCTCCGTTAGCCCGGCAGCAATCGGGTGCGAACTCTGGTTCAGCCCCAATTCGTCACTTTTGCAGCATCCCGGCGCGGAACCCCACCCACAACGTTGACGTCTTCACTGGAAGGTGGTATGCACCGGCTACCACGTTGGAGGCGTCGGACTATGGACCCGCTCGCGGCCGTGTTCGTCTTCTGCTTCGTGTTTGGTGTGGCAACGAGTTTGCTGTCGCTGGTGCTTGGGGCGTTTCATGGAGGCGGGGACCACGGCCACGCGCTCGGCGGGCACGGCGGCGACTCCCATGTCGGCCTGGGCAGCGGGGCCGACGCCCACGGCGATGCTGGTGGCGACAGTGACGGCGTCTCGCCGCTCAACCTCCAGACCATCACGACGTTCCTGGCGTTCTTCGGCGGCTCGGGTTGGGTACTCTACGGCTCGACAGGTCTTGGTCCGGCGCTAGCGCTGGTCTTCGCCACTATCATTGGGGTGGCCGGCGGGGGCATCGTCTTTCTGTTCCTGGTGAAAGTGCTGATCGCCAGCCAGAGGTTCATGGACCCGGAGGCGTCGCGGATGGAAGGCACCGTCGGAAACGTGTCGATGGCCATTCGGGCCGATGGCACCGGCGAGATCCAATTTTTGCGGGACGGCGCGCACCGCAGCGAAGGAGCGCGGAGCAGCACCGGCCTCGCTATTCCAGCCGGCACCGAGGTCGTCATCGTACGTTACGAGCGGGGACTGGCCTACGTCGAGCCGTGGGCCTCATTCGCGGGGGAGGACTAGACGGTGGATATCCTGACATCGCTCACCAGCACCGCGTCGGTCATGGGGATCGTGCTGGCGGTGGTGCTGCTGATCTTTCTGCGCCTCCTGGCGGGGCTGTACCGGCGGGTCGGTCCGAACCAGGCGCTGATCGTCTACGGCATCGGGCAGCCGAAGGTCGTCAAGGGCGGCGGCGCAATTGTCTGGCCGATGGTCCAGAGCGGCGACGAGCTGTCGCTCGAACTGATGTCGTTCGACGTGGCCCCGCAGCAAGACCTGTACACCCAGCAGGGCGTGGCTGTCACCGTTGAAGCCGTCTCGCAGATCAAGGTGAAGTCCGACACCAGCAGCATCCTGACCGCCGCCGAGCAGTTCCTGCGGAAGTCGCCGGCCGACCGCGAGAATCTGATTCGTCTGTCGATGGAGGGCCACCTGCGCGGCATTGTCGGGCAGTTGACCGTTGAGGAGATCGTCAAGCAGCCCGAGATGGTAGCCGGCCGGATGCGCGAGAACGTGGCCGGCGACATGGACAAGATGGGGCTGGAGGTCATCTCGTTCACCATCAAGGACGTGAAAGACAAGAACGAGTACATCGCCAATATGGGGCGGCCGGACATTGCGCGGGTCAAGCGGAACGCCGACATTGCCGCCGCCGAACTAACGCGCGACACGGCTATCCGCGAGGCCGAGACGATGCGCGAATCGGCAGTGGCCCGCGCCGCTGCTGATCAGGAGCGCGTGATTGCCGAGATGGCCTCGCAGGAGCGGCAGGCCGAGGCCGAGCGCGACCTGTTCTTGAAGCGGGCCGAGTTTGAGCGGTCGGTGAAGACCTCGCAGGCTCAGGCCGACAAGGCGTACGAGATCCAGGCCAACATCATGCAGCAGCAGATCGTGGCCGAAGAGGTCGGCGTCGAGCGGGTGAAGCGCGAGCAGCAGATCAGGGTGCAGGAAGCTGAGATCACGCGGCGCGAGCGCGAGCTTGAGGCGACCGTCCTGAAAGCAGCCGAGGCTGACCGCAGGCGCATCGAGATTCAGGCCGAGGCCGAGAAGATGCGGCGCGTCCTAGAGGCGCAAGGTCTGGCCGAGGCGAACCGGGCCGAAGGTGCCGCTCGTGCGGATGTGACGCGCTTGGAAGGTCAGGCCGAGGCCGAGGTCATCAAAGTGAAGGGTGAGGCCGAGGCCGGCGCGATGGAAGTCCGCGCCCTGGCCTTCAAGGAGTACAACCAGGCGGCCTTGCTCGACAAGATGCTGGGCGCAATGCCGGAGTTGGCACGGGCGTTCGCCGAGCCGCTCTCGAAGGTGGACAAGATCACGATTATCTCGAACGGCGGCAGCGGCCAGGGCGGCGGCTTGGGTGCCAGCCAGATCACCGAGGACCTGGTGCGGATGATCGCTCAGGCACCAGCCCTCTTCGAGTCGCTGACCGGGCAGAAGATCAGCGATCTGATGTCGCGGGTGCCGGCGCTGGCCGACCTCGCACCGCCGCCCGCCCCGAACGGCAGCGACCACGGCACCAGCGCTCCATCAACCCCGCCGAATCGTACATACCATCGTGAGGGACGTCATAGGCCCGCCGCACAGCCGCGCGTGCGGCGGGCCGACGCGGGTTTCGTCACTCGGCGCGCGCCGCGATTTCTTGCGCTGCCCTAGGGTCTGGGGCGATAAGTCCTGCACGAGTATGATTAGGCTCCTGAGCGGGCCGTAGCCACATTGTCGCGAGGAGGAATCCCTGTGGGTTTGCTCGACCGAGTCTCAACCCTGGTCAGGTCCAACTTGAGTGACCTTCTGGATCGCGCGGAGGATCCCGAGAAGGTCATCAAGCAACTCCTGATGGATATGAACAATCAGATGATTCAGGTCAAGACGCAAGTCGCGGCGGCAATCGCTGACGAAAAGCGTCTCCAGGCCCGTGCTGAGGACGCCGAGCGCACTGCCGACGACTGGCAGCGCAAGGCTGAATTGGCGCTTGATAAGGGCGACGACGAACTTGCCAAGCAGGCGCTCCAGCGGCGCAACACCTACAGCGTGACGGCTACCGGCTTGCAGGAGCAGTGGCAAGCGCACAGCGTCCAGGTGCAGGCGCTCAAGGACGGCTTGCGGCAGCTCCAGGGCAAGATGGACGAGGCCGAGGCCAAGAAGGAACTGCTGATCGCGCGGCATCGCTCCTCGAAGGCTCAGGAGCAGATGCACAAGACGCTCGGCAACATCCGTGGCGTCGGCTCGATGGGCGAGTTCGACCGGCTGGAGCGCAAGGTCGAGGAGCAGGAGTCGCGTGCGCAGGCCTACACCGAGCTGAGCTCCGACACGCTCGACCAGAAGTTTGCGGCGCTGGAGTCCGAGAGCGAGGTTGATAAGCAGCTTCGCGAGCTGAAGGAGCGCCGCCAGCAGAGCCAGTTGCCGTCGGGCGACCGCTAACCGCCGACTCGTAGAGCGTCAGCAGGCGAGGCCGGGAGCAGTTGCTCCCGGCCTTGCTGTGTGCGGCCAGCACGATGGTGGACGGCACCCGTCGCCCCGGGCGAAGTGTTGCGCGAACGAGCGCCTTGCCGTGGATACTCAGCGGGCTATGAATTTGCGTGCTGCGCTCCTCGGCTGTTCGACCGGGCAACTTGCGCGGATTGCGGCAGCCTGGAAGCTGCCGGTTGAGGCCGGCACTCTGCGCCGCGAACTGGTCGAGGCCGTCGCCGCCCGCCTCGAATACGGCATCGCAGATCCTGGCCTCTGGGTCACGCTCGGCGAGCCTGTCGCCGATGTGATGCGCTTGCTGGTGCAGGCCGGGGGCCGCCACGAATCCCAATTGCTGACCCGTCGGGTAGCCCGAAACACGCCGACCGAACCGGACGCTGCCGGCTCTGACAGCGAGCAGGCGGTGTCGCTGCTGCTGGAGCGCGGGCTGCTGGTTCGCACCTTCAGCACGGAAGAACAACAGCGCGGTATCTACCTCGTGGTACCTGATGAGGTGCTGGCCGCTGCACGGGCGACGCTCGGCAGCAGTGCCGGGCAGGCGGCGCTCTTGCCGGCTGACACGCCGACACAACGCGCAGTCAGCGATCTCGCCGGCGACCTGTTCGTCCTCGGCAGCGCCCTCCGTCGTGAGGCCTGGAGCGCAGCGTCACGCGGGCTGGCGGGCAGGCCGCCGCGCACGGTCGATCAGATCCTGACACGGCTCCGTCGGCTGCCCGACGGCGGGCCGGGCGACCCTGGCCGGCGCTGGCGCTTCCTGTTGTGGGTGGCGCAGCGGGCCGGCTGGTTCACCCGCGACCGGCTGCCTGTCCCTGACGACGACCGTTTCGAGCGTCTGCTGGGCAAGCCGGATGCGCTGCCGGCCCTGGCACTTGCTGCCGGGCCGGTCAGCACCGACGGCGCACCGGCCACGTCAGACGCGCGTTCCGGTGCCCGCCAGCGGCAGGCCGACACACTCCAATTGCTGAGCGAGCTTGACGGCGGTTCGTGGTGGGACGCTGAGGGCGTGGTGACCTGGCTGGCCGACACGCTCGACGAACCGCATGTCACAGGCCCGCAGGCAGCGCCCCGACACCCACGCGACCGCGCACGTGAGCGCCTGGAGGCGCAACTTCATCGCTGGTTGGGTGGGCGCTGGTTCTGGCTGGGGCTGGTGGACTGGGGGCACAACGCGGACGGCTGGTCCGTCCTGCGACCGACGCCGGCTCTGCGCGCCATGACCACCGGCCGCGCTCCGGTCAGTCGGCTGTCTCCAGTCGCCTGTACCCTCGCCCCCGATGGCAGGCTGGAACTGCTTGCGCCGCCCGGTGCTGACGTGCAGCGGCTGTTTCGGGCCGAGCGTTATCTCGCGTTTGGCGGCGGCGGCGTCACCGAGCCGCGCCGCTACGGGCTGACTCCGGCCTCGGTGGACCGTGGCGTGCGGCTCGGTGGCGATGCCGACGAGCTACAGGTGTTGTTGGAACGCCTCACGCAAGCACCGTTGCCGAGAGCTTGGACGACGGCCATACGGCGCTGGCTCGACGATGCGTCGCGGCTGCGGCTGACGCCGGGACTGCTGCTCTCCAGCGCGCGCCCGGAGCCGTTGGCCGAGGCGTTGGCGATACCGGCCGCGCGCAAGGCCGTCGTAGAATTCGTGTCGCCGCGCCACGCGCTGGTGGCCGGTGCGCGCGTCGCCGAACTCCTGGCCGAACTGGCGCAGGCGGGCCAGCCGGTCGATGTAGACGCCGGCCTGCGCGCCGAGCCGACCGACCCCGGCCGGGCGGCGGCGCTGGCGAACGGCGTGGCCGAAACGGCCTGGGTGGCGCTGGAAGTGCTGCGCCGCCTGGCCCCAGACGTGATCGAGGGGCAGCGCGACATGCAGGCGGCGCGCGGCCAGCTTGATGCCGTGCTCCCGGCCGGGCTGGTCGAGTCGCTCCACCGTCGGGCCGCTTCACTTGTCGCTGCGATGGCGCAGCGTAAGCGCCCTGCCGCCCGACCGACCCGCCCGCGCGTGGTGTGAAGGTTCGGACGGCTGCTATACTGATTAGCTGTCTAGATCGAGAGCATGTGCGCCAGGTGATACTGACATGAGTAACGTCGATATG
>JBBQBU010000114.1:0-13379 GCA_038318015.1 Chloroflexota bacterium
GGCGATGCCCTGCATAATCATGCGGGCGACCCAGAAGAAGAGGATATCGTGGCCCGTCTCCATGACGGTCGTCGGGTAGAAGCGGCGCAAGTCCTCGGTGTCGTCCGGCCAGCCGAGCGTCGAGAACGGCCACAACCCCGACGAGAACCAGGTGTCCAGCACATCGGAGTCCTGGGTCAGCGTCACGCCGGGGAAGTCGGCGGGATCGGGGGCGTCCACCGACACGATGGGATCGCCGCCGTCGCTGCGGTACCAGACGGGAATCTGGTGGCCCCACCACAACTGCCGACTGATGCACCAGTCTCGGATGTTCTCCATCCAATTGTAGTAGACCTTCGCGTAGTGGTCCGGAATGATCTTGATGCGACCATCCTTGACGGCGTCCAGAGCCGGCGTTGCCAGCGGCTCGATCTTGACGTACCACTGGTCGGTGGCAATCGGCTCGATGACCGCGCCCGAGCGGAACGAGTGCCCGACCGCGTGCCGGTGCTTGACCATCTTCTGTAGCTGGCCGTTCTCCTCAAGTTCCTTCAGCAGTGCCTTGCGCGCATCCGCCGCCTTCATGCCAGCGAAGGAACCGGCCACGTCGTTCATGGTGCCGTCGAGGTTCATGCACAGCAGGATCGGCAGGCCGTGGCGCTGCCCGATCTCGAAGTCGGTCGGATCGTGGCCCGGCGTCACCTTGACCGCGCCCGTCCCGAACTCTGGCTCCACGGCGTCGTCGGCCACAATCGGGATCTCGCGGCCGACGTGCGGCACGATAGCCTTGCGCCCAACGATGGCGCTGTACCGCTCGTCCTTCGGGCTCACGGCGATGCCGGTGTCGGCCAGGATTGTCTCGGGGCGCGTCGTCGCAACTTCGATCCACTCGGCCTCACCGGCCATGCCGGTCGGCACGAGCGGGTAGCGCACATACGATAGCTGCCCGTCCACGTCGCGGTACTCGACTTCCAGGTCGGACACCGCCGTCTGAAGGATCGAGTCCCAACTCGTGATCCGGAAGCCCTTGTAGATCAGCCCCTGCTCATATAGCCGCACGAACGCTGTCCGCACGGCGCGCGACGGGCCAGGGTCCATTGTGAACTTCTCGCGATCCCAATCCGCCGACGCGCCGAGGCGATACATCTGGTAGCGGATGCGCTTGCCGTAGCGATTCATCCAGTCCCAGACGCGCTCAAGGAACTTCTCGCGGCCCAGGTCGTGCCGCGTCAGTCCCTCTGTCGCAAGTTCACGCTCGACGACCAGTTGCCCGGCGATGCCGGCGTGGTCGCGGCCCGGCACCCACAATGACGGCTCGCCCATCATCCGGTGCCAGCGCGTCATGATGTCCTCGATGGTGACGAAGACGGCGTGCCCGATGTGCAGTTCGCCAGTCACGTTCGGCGGCGGCATGGTGATGACGAACGGCTTCCGCCCGCCGGCCTCGGCCTCAGACTTCGGCTTGAAAAGCCCCTGTCGCAGCCATTCCTCATAAACGCGCGTCTCGACGGTGGCCGGATCGTACGGGGCGTAGTCGCGGCCGGCTGATTCGGGCGCGGTCTGGGTATCAGTCGTCATCGTGGACGCTCCTCGTTCGGCACCTGGAGCCACATCCGGGGAACGAAAGCGGCGCTCTTGCCTATCATCTGCCAGGGTCGTCAGTGAGCGATGCCAAAGTTGCTGCCGGCTGCTATCCACCGTACTACCGGCTAACGGGCGACCGGCGGAGCCAATCATGCGGCAACCCCGGGCCGGGACGCACGCTCTCAGCATCTGCACATGAGACGTCAGAGTATATCAAGGCCGCCTGCACATCTGAATCTAGATGCCCAGACGTGAGTGCGGCCCGGCACTGGTCAATCACGGCTCGGGCACCGTGGCTGCCAGTTTGGCGACCCACTGGCGAATCTCGTCGTTCGCCCCGAGCGCCAGAAGGTCGTCAGGCGCGTACCAGCCGGCCCGATCCTGCGCGGCATGTTCAGGCGCGATTCGGGCATCGGCCCCTTCGGCCACCGCGAAGTACACGAGGTCGATGTGCTCGACGCCAGGCCGAATCTTCTCGACCTGGATGCCGCACGGCCGGATCAGTTGGTCGGGGTACGCGACGTTGACGCCCCGCTCCCCGACCAGTTGACACTGTACGCCCGTCTCTTCGCGTACCTCGCGGACCGCTGCGTCGTCCGGCAGCTCGCCATGTTCGACGTGGCCGCCGGGCGGCAGCCACAGCCCGATTTTCGGATGGAATAACAGCAGCACCCGCCCGCGATGCAGCACGAACGTTGCCACCGTCCACTCGCGGACGACGCCGTCTGGCCCGGCTGGCCCCCGCCCGCAGACAACGGCAGGTGAACCCGTCACGGTCGGTCGGAGTTCACCGGTTCTTCCACTCGGGCGTGCGCTTCTCCAGGAACGCGCGCACGCCCTCGCGGAAGTCCTCCGAGCCGTAGGTCAGTTCAATCAGGTCTTCGCCGCCGCCCGGCCGCCGATGCTCCTGCACCCGGCGGATCATCTCCTTCGTCACGTACAACGTGATCGGCGCATAAGTCGCGATCTCGTGCGCGATCTCGGCAACGCGGTCAGCAATCTTGTCCGGCTCCACGATTTCGTGCACGAAGCCGATCTGGTGCGCCTCCTCGGCGGTGAGGAGTTTCGCCATGAAGATCATCGCTTTGGCGCGCGACGGCCCCATCAGGTCAACAAGGCGGGCATAGTTCGCCATGTTCAGGCAGTTCCCGAGCGTCCGCGCAATCGGGATGCCGAACTTTGAGTCTGGCGTGGCGATGCGGATGTCGCAGCCGGCCGCCATCGCAAAGCCGCCGCCCACCGCGTAGCCCTCAATGCAGGCGATAACCGGCTTCTTCACGCGGTCCACGCGCCCGCCGCGCTTCTCGCCGGCGCGCTCGTACTCCAGGCCATCTTCCTTCGTCTCAAAGGCCGTAAACTGGTTGATGTCGGTGCCCGCCACGAACGACTTGCCGCCCGCCCCTCGGAGGACCAGCACCCGGATGCTGTCGTCGTTGTCCACCTCGTCACACACGTCACCCAGGCGGTCGTACATGGCCCAGGTCATCGCGTTCCGGCGCTTGGGCCGGTTGAACAGCATCGTCAGCACCGGACCGTCGCGCGTCACGATGATGTGGTCGTTCGTCTCGCTCGTGGTCGGCTCAACGTCGGTCGCCATCGCACCGGCCTCCTTGCCTAGAAGTTCGCCCGAAAGTTCGCTGCCACGGCACTCGTCCAAACTGGGGCGCCCGGATCTCTCAGGGCGCCCCAGGACCGGCGGGTCGGCTCGCTACGGCTCGCCATCACCGATTGTGCTGTCAGCAGGCAACCGATGGTAGCACGCCCCTGCCAGCCCGCCCGTGCGCTCGTCGTCCGGTCACTGGATGATGGGGCAGCGACACTGCTCGCGTCAGGTCACGGCTGGCAGGTCCACAGCGTCTTTCAGCGAGCACTTAATCTCGTGGCAAGCGACGGCGCCTTGCTCGGCGTGGTGCAGGCCCCGGCCTGCAACGCGCCCGCCACGCTGGTGGTGTCACTGGCTGGTTCTGCCGAGCACACTGCGCCGTTCACCGCGTATGTCGCGGCGGGCATGCCGGCGCGCCTAGCAGGCAAGGTTCTCGATATCGCCGGGTTGCTGACCCTGGACGTGACGACGGCCCGGCGCTGGACGCCAGCAGCCATCCGGCCCACCTGCCCCCTTGCGGACATCCGCGCACGCCTGCGTCGTTCCGTACAGATTGCCCAGGCTGTCGCGCCGGTCAGCGGCTTTGCGCCACTGCTCGACGCAGCGGACGGAAAGCCCACTCCTGACGCTGGCGTCACGGCTGCCCGGGCTGTGTCCGCGACGGCCGACAGCCTGTGCATTGCTCAAGCGCGCCGGCTGCTCCCCAGGCTGGCCACTGCCATCACAGCAGGCGACTGGACAGCCGTGCATGATGCCGCGCGAGCGTTCAGCGGACTTGGCCCCGGCTTGACTCCGGCCGGGGATGATTTGCTGGCCGGTCTCGCCCTGGGCTTTCGGGCAAGCCGGGGTCACTTGTCGGCGCTGCTGGCCGACGCGCTGACGCGGGCGGTGTCGGAGCGAACGACGGACCTTGCGGTAGCTCGCGTGAGCCATGCCGTCGCCGGCCACCCCGACGAATCGACGCACGCAGTCCTCGCCGCGCTGCTGACCGGCGACGGCGGCCCGCCCGACGAGGCCGTTCGCAATCTCATGGACTACGGCCACTCGTCGGGCGTTGACACGCTGGTCGGGCTGGTGCTCGGCGTCAGGCTCGGCCTGGACTAGCCCGACGCACCCTCGACGGGGTGACGGGGCGCTCATACCCAGCACCCACGGCCCGACACCACGCCTGCCTACTTGAACAGTGACTTGCCCGCCGTCGCGACGCCGCCCGACTCCAGGACGCTCCGGGCGCTGTCCAGGTCTTTCTGCTCGAACTTCAGCACCTTGCTGATGTGGTCACGGCTGACGTCGTTGGTGATCGACCAAACTGCACCCTGCAAGCCGGCCGCCGTGATCTTGTCTGCGGAGACCTTCGGCAATCCAGCGATGACCTTCCCCAGTTCGCTTGAGGCCGGCACCATCCCACCGACGGAGTACTTCGACCCCGGCTCCGGGCCGTGCTTGTTGATGTCCATGCAGTTGGCGTACACCGTGACCGTCGTAGGCCCGGCCGATGCGTTCACCTTGACCGACGCCATGACCAGCATGTCCTGCTTGCCGTCCGCGCTCTTGAGGACGAGACCGGCCGGCACCACACATTCGCCCGGCGCCTGCGCCACCTCGAACTTGAAGCTCTCGCCCGTGAAGGCACCGTTCGGCTGCAGCTTCGCGGTGGTCAGGCACTGAGCGGTCGGCGGTACGCCGGGCACCGCCTGAATCTCCCTGGGTTGCTGAATGTTGCCCGGCTGCTGGATCGCTCCGGGGCGTTGGAACTCGCCAATAGTCGGCCAGACATACGGCGGCAACTGCTGAATCTCGCCCGGCTTCTGGATCTCGCCGGGCCGTTGGATCTCACCCGGCACCTGGAACGGTCGGAGCGTCGGATTCGCCGAGGGAGCCAGCGTCTGGATCGGCTTCGGCACCTGGATCTCGCCCGGCTTCTGAATCTCGAACTTGCGCTCGGGCGTCGGCTGGTTCTGCGCGACTCTGGCGGCAGCCGTGGGCGTCGCGCCAGTAGCAGCGGGAGAGGCGGCAGCCGGTTTCGCAGCAGGCTGCTCGGCCGGCTTCTGGGCGGCACTCTCGGCGGGCTTCGGTGCGGCCACGGTCGAAGCTGCTGGTGGCGCAGCGGCAGTTGCTTGTGGCGGGGCAGTTGTCGAGGGCGGGGCGGCTGTTGGCGGCGGGGCGGCAGCCGGGCTTCCGCAGGCGACAATGACACCGGCAAGCAGCGCCAGGAGGACAAGGCGTAGCGCGGACACGGCATGACTCCAGTGACGAAAACGCTCGGCACATCAGGGGCGATGCCATGTCTAACGGCAACTGACCCGAACAGAGGGACGACCCGAACCGGAATTCCGTTCCCGCTCACACCGGCGCACAGGCTGTACTGTTGCTAAGCTAACACCCGGTCATCGCCGACGCGCTTCGTGACGCGCCGAGCGTCGAGATGGACCATCAGCGCCATTGCGTATTTCCGGCTCGTGCCGGTCAGGTCACGCACCTGCGCGACCGAGATCGGGCCGTCCGACCGGATTGCCGCGACAATGGCCGCCACCACGCCGTCGTACACGGCGCGCGGGTAGATCATGTCGGCGGCAACCTCCACAAGGTCGCCGCGCTCAATCAGCAACTGCGTCGCATCGGGCGGTACGCCGTGGCGCGATTCCAGGTCGCCCCGCCCTGGCGGCGACACGCCGGCGGCCGTCAGATCCGCAAGCATGCGGTCAACGCGCAGGTGTAGATCTGGCGTTAGCTGGACCTCAAAATCCGCCATCGCCAGCAGCGGCCCGACCTCACGCACTGTGCCGTCGGCGACGAGACGCGCCACGACGCGCGCAAACGCCCGCGTGTCCAGGCCCAGGCGCGTGCGAAGCTCTTCTTTCGGCATACCGCGCCTGAGCGGGGCCGCCGTGTGGAACGCCCGCACGTGGCCCTGCACCGTGTTCGTCAGCCGCGCCCAGCCGACGCGACTCGCGAAGAGCGTGGTCGGCGTGACGCGGACTGCTGCGGCGTCGACACCATCCAGTACGACGATGTCCCCGCCTGCCCGTAGCCCTTCGACGACCGTTCGAGCCTCGTCGGCGGCCAGTCCGGAGCGCCGAACAACCGTCTGGAAGTCAGCCGGCTCGCGCAGGGCCAACTGTTCCAGAAAGATCTCTTCTGGCGAGCCGCGCTCCAGCAGCGCGAGTCGTTCGAGCACGCCCGGCTGGTGCCGGCGGTGGCGGCGCGGGTGCGGCTCGATGACGGTGCCGCCGCCCAGAGTCGCGCTTGGCGACGGCGACCGCACGATAAACAGATCGCCTTTCGCCAGCGCCACGTCGGCGTTCAGCCGAATCTGTGCCCAGACGATGGCCCCAGGCTCGGCCTCCTGGCGGTCTAGCAACGTGACTTTGCCGGTCGCCTCGGCCGCTCCGGTGTGAAACGTGATCGGCAGATTGTGCGTCACCGCACGCGGCGCATCTACCAGGACACGTAGCTTTACGTCAATCAGGCGGGTGGCGCGGAACGTGCCTGGCTGCGTGACGACCTCGCCGCGCAGCAACTCGTCAGTTGCGACGCCTGCCAGGTTGACCGCGACGCGCGTGCCGGCCGTTGCCCGCTCGGACTTCCGGCGGTGCGACTGGAGGCCGCGGATGCGGGCGCGCTTCCCGCCCGGCTGGATTTCGATGTCCTGGCCAACGGATAACTCGCCGTCCAGCAGCGTGCCGGTGACGACCGTGCCGAAACCGGCGATGGTGAACACGCGGTCAATCGGCAGCCGCGCCCGGCCCGTCACGCGTCGGGTGCGGTCCTGTTTCAGCAGGCCGTCCAGCGTAGTGACGAGGGTGTCTAGGCCGGCCCGCGTCACCGAGGACACCGGCACGATGGGCGCACCGGCCAGGACGGTGCCCGCCACTGCATCCTCGATCTCGGCCGTCACCAGCCCGAGCCACTCGTCATCGACCAGATCGGCCTTCGTGACGACGATGATGCCGCCAGGGATTTGCAACAGATCGAGGATGTCCAGGTGCTCGCGGGTCTGAGGCATCACACCCTCGTCGGCGGCAACCACCAGCAGCGCGATGTCGATGCCGCCGACACCGGCCAGCATGTTGTGGATGAACCGTTCGTGTCCCGGCACATCCACGATGCTCACTTCCTGGCCGCTCGGCAGCGTCAGCCAAGCGAAGCCCAGGTCGATGGTCATGCCGCGCGCCTTTTCTTCGGCCAACCGGTCGGGGTCGATGCCGGTCAACGCCTGAATCAGCGTGGACTTGCCGTGATCGACGTGCCCTGCGGTGCCTACGACGCGCACGTGGCCGCCAGCACTGCCTGGAGCGCCGCCAGCAGCGCCGCGTCCTCCTCGGGCAGCACGGTCCGCAGATCGAGGACCAGCCGGTCGCGCTCGATGCGGGCCACGACAGCCGGCGTGACGTGGCGCAGTGCCGCCGCCAGCCGGTCGGGATCCAGGGACAGGGGGGCCAGCAGCAGCCGCGTCGGCAACGTCTCACCGGGCAGCGAGCCGCCGCCCACCGCCGACTGCCCGTCTCCCATTTCCCAGCCCGTGCCGCCGACACCGAGTTGACCGATGAGTGCCCGCGCCCGCCGCTCGATGTCATCGGGCCGTGCCGAGATCATGCGCCAAACCGGCACGTCGCGCTCGCCCTCACCACGTGCATACTGGACCAGCGTCGCCCCGAGTGCCGCCAGCGTGGACTTATCAGGCCGTAGGGCACGGGTCAGCGGGTGGCGCTTCAGGCGCGCGATGACCTCCTTGCGGCCGGCCAGGATGCCCGCCTGCGGCCCGCCGAGCAACTTGTCGCCGCTGAAACAGACCAGGTCCACGCCAGCGGCGATGACCTCCTGCACCAACGGCTCGCGCGCCAACCCGAACTGCGCCGTGTCCAGCAAGGAGCCGCTGCCCAGGTCCGCCAGCAGCAAGACGTTCTGCGCGTGGGCCACCTCGGCCAGTTCTGCGAGGCTCGGCGTATGCACGAAGCCAACAACCTTGTAGTTGCTCGCGTGGACCCAGAGGAATGCGGCCGTCAGGTCGGTCACGGCTGCGGCGTAGTCGGCGGCGTAGGTCCGATTGGTCGTGCCAACCTCGACCAGCACCGCGCCGCTCTGCCGCAACACATCGGGAATGCGGTAGCCGCCGCCGATCTCGACCAGTTCGCCGCGACTGACGATAACCTCACGGCTCTGGGCCAGCCCGGCCAACGCCAGGAGCATGGCTGCCGCGTTGTTATTGACGACCAGCGCGTCTTCGGCCCCAGTCAGGCGGCGCAGCAGGCCACTCACGTGCTCGTGGCGGGAGCCCCGCCCACCAGCATCAAGGTCGTACTCAAGGTTCGAGTACCCTCCGCCGATCTCGGCCATTGCGGCCAGTGCCGCCCGGCTAAGCGGCGCCCGGCCGAGGTTGGTGTGGACAATGACGCCGGTCGCGTTGATCGCGCGGCGCAGCGGCAGTGCCGTGTTCGCGTCCAGGCGCTCGATGGTCGCCGCCACGATGCCCGCGACATCAAGCGCGTCGCCGTTGCTGATGGCCTGACGGGCGGCAGCCAATGCCCCGCGCGCCGCCTCAACGACGTGCAGATGCGGACGACGCCGGCGCACGTCAGCCAGTCGGTCATCCTGAAGCAGACGGTCGATGCTCGGCAACAGGCGATACGGATTGCTCACGGTAGCCCGATTGTAGGCGCGACCCGCGCATGGCAGCAAAACGCCCGCCCTGGCATGCAGCTGGGAGGCGGGCGATGTTTGCGTTGGCTCGCCGCGTATCAGAGCGGCGAGGCGTCCGGGAATGTGCGCCAGCGACCATCGTTCGACAGCACGTAGAGCAAGCCGTGGGGCGTCCAGACGATCAGGCCGTGCTCGTACATCTGGATCGAACCGCCGGAGCCTCGCGCCTCATAGACGGCCCAACCGAGCCGACTCTTGATCTCGGGCGTGCTGCGCCAGACTGTGCCGAATCCACCAGCGGGAACCATCGCGCCTGGAGGCGGCGGGGTGGCATCGGTAGCAACGCGCTCGCCGGGTTGCCACGTGTCCGCGTGCACGGACCAGGTCTGGCCGTCTCGCTGCAACACGTAAATCTGCCGGGTGTCGCTCCGCCAGATCGCCAGCCCGCCCTGGAACGACTGCTCCAGCAATGTCACCGTGCGGCTGCCAGGGAACGATTCGCCGAGCAGACTTCGCACTTGACTGTTGTTCGAGTACAGCCGCGCGATGGCTTCTGGCACGACAGCGGAGTTGTTCAGCTTGGTGGGCAGATTGCCGGCACTGGTGTCCATGACCGGGACGTGCACGGGCGGCTTGGCCCCGTACGGGCCGCCCGAACTGGCTGCCCCCGCGCTCTGCTGTGGTCCCGCTGCCTGCGCCACCGGATTCTGGGCAACGGGCGCGTCAGACAGCGCCGCTGCTGGCACGGCTGGGGCAACCACCGCCGAAGTGCCCGGCGCTTCGACCGGCCCTGGCCGCAGCATGACCACTGACGACAGGGCCAGCACCGCAGCAACGGCCGCTGGCGCTGCCATGCGGCCGAGCGCAGCCAGTCGTCGTGGCGCGCGCTTGTGTGCAACCTGCCGTTCAGCGATCAGTCGATGGATGTCGCTGCGCAGGACTGGTGATACCGGCTCCATCGGCAGAGACCGCACGACCTGGGCAAGGCGCATCAGCCCACGCAACGTGGCGGTGCACTCAGCACACGCACGCATGTGGGCCTCAATCTCGTACCGCTCATCGTACGATAGCGCACCGTCCCGATAGTACGAGAGACGCCGAGGTTCGCAGGTCATAGTGGGTCGGTCCCGCCCATGCGCTGATACACCTGACGGAACTCCTCGCGTGCGCGGAACAACAGGGACTTCACGGCCGACCGTGAGCTACCGATGACTTCGCCGATCTCTTCACACGACATGCCGTGGTACTCGCGCAGCACCAGGCAAATCTTGTAACGGGGCGGCAACTCTTGCAGCACCCGATGCACCAGTTCACGAGACTCTTGGCGGAGCGCGTCACGCTCGGGTGAGTCCCGCGAGACTTGCTTCGGATGGAAGATCGCAACGAATGAATCCCACGCCTCCCACCGAATCAGCTTCCGCCGGCGCAACTGGTCCATGCACAGATTGGTGGCGATGCGGTAGAGCCACGGCCCCACCTTCAATTCGCCGTCAATCTTGGGCAGACCAGCGTAGGCGCGCAGAAACGTCTCCTGCGTCAGGTCGTGTGCTTCCTCAGGATTGCCCACGAGCCGGTATATGCAGTTGTAGATGCGCTCGTTATAGCTCTCGAAGATCTCGTCAAACGAGAGTTCTTCTCGAGTTTCGACCCGTTGGGCGACCATTAGCTCCCCAGCGGTCATCCAGCACCTCCGTGGGCTCGCACCGTAAGAACGAGCGATCCTCAGGTAGGTTGCGGTTCCGCCGCTTCGCATTCACCCCGACGAGGGGGGGCGCCTCATTCTACGCCACCCTCCCGCCCATGCGGTCAGATTCCAAACCTACGAGGGCATATCGAAAACGGCTCGGCAGCATCACATGAGCCGCCACGCATCAGTCAACGGCGCCGGCCACTCGAAGGGGACGCCTGCTTTCGGGTTGCACGTCGCCGCTGTGTCACGGCCGCGACAGCCAGCCGACCGCCGCCTATGCTACGGTCACAACTATCGACCGGGGCCACGACGCGCACCGGCATATGAGGACTGGGCATGCTCACACTACAGGACATCGAGCGCATCATTCCCCATCGTTACCCGTTCCTGCTCGTCGATCGCGTGGTGGAGATGGAAGCCGGCAAACGGATCGTTGCCATCAAGAACGTGACGGCGAACGAATGGTTCTTCCAGGGCCACTTTCCCGGCTATCCAGTCATGCCGGGCGTGCTGATTGTCGAAGCGCTGGCGCAGGCGGGCGCGGTGCTGCTGCTCTCCGATGACAGCGCAAAGGGACAGATTCCGCTGTTCGCCGGCATCGAGAAGTGCCGCTTCCGGCAGCAGGTCGTGCCGGGCGACACGCTCACACTCGAGATGACGGTGCTGGCCCGCCGTGGGCCGGTCGGCAAAGGCCACGCGATTGCCCGCGTGAACAATAAGGTCGCGGCCGAGTGCGACCTGACGTTTGCGCTGACGAAGGCACCGGCCTCCGAGGCACCGTGATTCGCCGTGCGGGCCGCGCCAGCATCCGCCGGGTCGGCCTGCAACTGGCCGGACCGCTGGTGGTCGCGGCCGGCCGACGGGCACGCTCTGGCGCGGCGCTGCCCGAGGGTGTGCCTCAGCGTGCACCGCGCGTGCTGCTGATCCGGCCGGACCACCTGGGCGATCTACTGCTGGCAGCGCCGGCCGCCCAGGTGTTGGGCGACGCGCTGCAGGGTGCCACGGTGGATTGGCTGGTCGGGCCGTGGGCAGCCGACGTTGTGGGGCGCTGCGGCGGCCCCGGCGAGGTGCTGACCGTCCCCTTCCCCGGCTTCACCCGGCAGGAGAAGGCGTCGGCCCTTCAGCCGTACCGCGTGCTGCTCGGCGAGGCAGCCCGGCTGCGTGCGCGACGTTACGACGCCGTGCTGGTCCTGCGGCCAGATCACTGGTGGGGGGCGCTCCTGGCGGCGACGGCCGGCATCCCGCGCCGGTTCGGGTACGCGGTGGCCGAATGCCTGCCATTCCTCACCGACTCCTTGCCGTTGCCGACTGGCCGCCAGCAACACGCCGTCCTGACAAATCAGGCGCTGGCGCGGCTGGCCGCCGTCCGACTGAGCGGCGAGGCTGTGCCGAAGACCATTCGTAACCCTCAGTATCCTGTTGACGACGCTGATCGTGCCTGGGCCTGTGCCTGGCTGGCGGCACAAGATGTACACACTGGTGACGGGCGAGTGCACGGCGCGAGTCAACGGGCGGACCGCGGACCCCTGGTCGTGCTGCATCCGGGGTCGGGTGCCATCCTGAAAAACTGGCCCGCTGAACGCTGGGCCGACGTGATACGTACGCTCAGGGTTGAGACGGGCGCACGGATTGTCCTGACCGGCGGGCCGGCCGAACGCGAACTTGTGGCATCGGTGGCGGCGCATCTTGATCCGTCGCCGCCCGTGCTGGCCGGCGCGACGACCTTCGGTCAGTTGGCGGCGCTATTTGCAGCGGCTGACCTGGTACTTGGCGGCGACAGTGGGCCGCTCCATCTGGCGGCAGCCGTTGGGACGCCTACTGTCCGCGTCTACGGCCCGACCGACCTCGCCGAGTTCGGACCGTGGCCGCCTGGACCGCAACACGTGGCACTAGCGGCAAACCTGTCGTGTCAGCCGTGCCGTGCGTTGGTCAATCCGCCGTGCGGTGCCGTCGAGCGGCCGGCCTGCCTGGACGCTATCACACCGAACGCCGTCGTGGTGGCGGCCCTGCGCGCCCTGGCGACATCCGCACTCGACAGCGGATCGGCGCGGACCGACAGACCGCAAGCCGCAGCGTCAGGCATCCAGCCGACTGCATCGCCTCCAGCGGCACCCTCCCAACGCCTGGGGTCGTAGCCATGCACATCGGCATCGACGCCAGCCGGGCGGTCGTCGCGCGGCGCACCGGCACCGAGCGGTACTCGCTAGAGATTATCCGCGCGCTGATCGCCGCCGCCCCTGACGACCAATTCACCCTGTACTTCAACCAGTCGCCCGGGGCCGGCCTGCTGCCGCGCTCCGAGCGAGTCACATGGCGCGTAGTGCCAGCGCGTCGCTTCTGGACGGTTGGCCGCCTCTCGCTGGAGATGGCAGCTAGCCCGCCGGATGTCCTCTTCGTGCCGTCGCACAGTCTGCCGCCCGTGGTGCGGTCCGCCACCGTCGCTACCATTCACGACCTGGGGTACCGCCACTTCCCCGGCAAGCATCCGGCCGCTGTCCGCTGGCTTCGGCGCTGGTCGAACACCTGGAGCGCTCGCCGGGCCACGCGTGTCATCGCGATCTCCGGGACCACCCGCGACGACCTGATCCGCTACGATCACGTGCCCTCAGCGCGAATCACCGTCGTGCATCATGGCTGCGCGTCGTGGTTCCAGCCCGTCACGGACGCTGCCGAACTGGCCGGCACTGCGGCGCGCCATGAGCTGTATGTCCCCTACTTTCTGTTCATCGGCACGCTCCAGCCACGCAAGAACCTTGAACGGCTGCTGGCGGCGTTTGATCTGGTTGCAGCCACGCGGCCTGGTCTGCTGTTGGCGCTGGTTGGCGCGGCCGGCTGGCAACCTGAGCGGCTTGATCTGTCGCTCTCAGGAGTGCGGGCGCGTGA
>JBBQBU010000115.1:0-13330 GCA_038318015.1 Chloroflexota bacterium
GGCCATCGCTGTGGTGTCGAAGAAGAGGCCATACGCTCCGACAGGGCCGCTGGCGACCAGCAGCGGCACCCCGAAGTCCACGCCCGAGCCGTGCCCGACCTTGCTGTTCCAGAACAGCCGCGAGGTACCGAGGCGGTCAAGCTGCATGCCGCCGCCCTGGCCCAGGCCATAGAAGTGCACGTCGTCGTCGTAGCTGGTGCGGCTGCGCTGGAATAGCACGACGACCCGCCCCCGGTGCTGGCCAGACTCCGCGTCCGTGACAACTTCACGCGTTAGCGACTGGCCGGCCGGCGTCCCAAAGAGCCGTCGGCCACGGCCGTCGTAGACGGCCAACTGCGGCAGCGGACCGCTGTCGTCCACCCGGACGGTCAGGTGTCCGGTGCTGATGATCTGTCCGGTCCCAGACAGCGGCCGCGGCGCGACCTGCGGCACGTCCGGCCAGTCGGTTCGCTCGACGTAGGCCGCTTCGGCTACGTCGGGTGCGCCGAAGTACCGAACGCGGACGGCACGCGGCGTGCACGCCCGCACCTCGACGGTGCTCCCGAGTGCCGGCATATCGATGACCGGGCACAAATTAGCCATGCAGAGCGCTCCATTGCGAGAGTCCAGGCGGTGGCGCTGTGGACCGCACCAGTATCCTTGACCGCCGTTGGTCGTCGGGGCTGCGCTGGGTGTTGACGCACGGTACACCAGATGCAACGCGACTGTCACGAATACCATGTGCCGACAGACGATCTGTGCCGTTGTGCCAATGGGTCGCAGTCAGCGCAATGCTGTCAGAGGAAGCTCGTTGTCCCGCTTTCGACCCCGCCTGTCCTGGTGACTGGCGCGCCAGCGAGCGGCAGGACGACGCTGGCGGCGCGGCTTGGGCTAGCCCTCAAGCCGCCAGTCAAACGCGCCTGGGACGCTGATCGAGAGCCACCCCAACTTGACGTGCCGCTTGCTGCGGGTCACTACGGCGACTGGCTACGCACCGTCGTTCGAGCGCATCGTCGCGTTTGCGCGCGAAACGCAGGGAACGAAAACGACCGCCCCAGAGTGAGGGCGGTCGCGGTCTGCGCGCACTGGAAAGGGAAATCTACCGCAGCGACGACGGCAGGATGTCGAGCTGCATCCGGTACTTGGCGACCGTCCGGCGGGCAATCTCAATGCCGCGCTCCTTCAGCCGCTCGGCAATCTGCGCGTCCGTCAGCGGCCGGCCTTCCTTCTCAACCATCTCCTTGATGATGTCCTTGATGCTCAGGGACGGGGTGAAGAAGTGGCTGAACGGGATGACCTCTCCAGCTGGCAGCATCACGTACTTGGCGGCAGTCGCGCGGCTCACCGTCGATTCGTGAATGCCCAAATCAATTGCCACGGCCGCGCGGCTCAACGGCTTGAGGTGCCGCACGCCGCTCTCCAGGAACGCCTGCTGCTTCGTGACGAGGCAGTTCGTGATGTTGTGGATGGTCTGGCGGCGCTGGTTGATGTTCGCAATGAACAGCTTGGCGCGCCCGACATACTGCTGCACATGGCGCTTCTCTTCCGAGGACATCGCGCCGGTCTTCGGGATCTCGCTGGAGATTTTGGTGTACATCGGGTTGACGCGCAGCATGAATCGCCGCGACTCGACCACCTCGACCTCGAAGCCCGCTTCGCCTTTCGCGATGATGACGTCCGGCAGGATGTACATGGCGCGGGTGTCGCGGTCGCGGGTGTTCGTGGCCGAGAAGCCGTGCGCCGGGTGAGGATTCAGCTTCGACTTGACGAACTCCCAGACATCCGACACTGTTTCGGGCGTGATCTTCAGTTCGTGGGCGATCTTTCCGAATTTGTGCTCGCCCAATTCGACCATGTGGTACTCGATGATCTCGCGGGCGTACGGCTGCGTGATGCCGAGCACTTCAAGATAGGCCAACTGGATCAGCAGGCACTCGTGCAGGTTGCGCGCGCCGATGCCGATGGGTTCCTGGCTCTGAAGCTGCGCCAGGACATCTTTGACGCGATCCTCGGGAACGTCCAGGTCGTACGCCGCCTCCTCGACCGATGTTGACAGATACCCCTTTTCGTCCAGGCTGCCGATCAGATAGTCAGCGATCCGCATGTCCTCGTCGTCGAGGAGGGCGCCAAGCTCGGCCATCAGCTTCTCGGCCAGCGTCTCTTCGGACGCCACTTGCGTTAGCGGGTCGAACTCCTCATCAGTGAGGCGCTGCGACGACGGCGGCGGCGGATCGTCGTACATGCCGGCCGCCAGGTCTTCGATGTCGTTCCGCGGTGCGTCGTCGCTGCGC
Source organism: Chloroflexota bacterium (assembly GCA_038318015.1). Taxonomy (GTDB): domain Bacteria; phylum Chloroflexota; class UBA6077; order UBA6077; family JACCZL01; genus JADZEM01. Next base: position 2,271 of record JBBQBU010000115.1, read on the forward strand.
TGCCGCTGGATGCACCACGGGCAGACGCGCCCTTGAAGCTCACTCCCGCAGGCCGGGCAGGTCGGGACATCCACTAGCTCCAGCGCAGGATTGTCGTTGAGTTCGTTGGCAATCTGCTGCTGAAGTTCCTGTGAAGACAGTTCAAGAATGTAGCTCGCGGCCACCAGCCGGGGCGAGACCCTTAAATGCTGGCCGCCGCTCATGTCTTGAGAGAAATCGAGATCCATTTCCATCTGAGACCCGTGCCTCCCGTGGCGGCAGAGATATGCAAGGATCGTGCCACGCCCCAAACAAAAAGCCCCGGCACCGTTCGCGGAAACGGTGCCGGGGCAGTGAGCAGTGTGACTGGGCCGGTGACCGGCCCGGACGTGCCCTAGATTTCGTCGATGGCGCGCTCGGCCCGCTTGAAGCCCTGGGCGACGGACGTCTCAATCTCGCGGAGCAGCGCCCGCAACACCGGCTTCATCTCTGGCAGGACGGTCTGACTCAAGGTCTGGGTCAGCAACTCGCGGCCCGCAGCCAACGGCTCGTCGCCAAGAAACGCGGCCGCCCGGTCGGACAGGCGGTCAACAAGTTGCTCCGCCGGCTTCGGCTTTGGGGCGAAGAGCTTGCGGAGGATCAGCAACAGCACGCCGGCACCCACCGCGAGACCGACAAACATGCCGATCTGCGTGCCGCGCCCGCCGCCTTCCCAGTCCGTCCAGGTCTCCGCGGTTCCCCTATCGTTCTCCATCAACATCCTCCAGAGCTGCACGGCCACTCAGCCGATGTTCGGCCAGGCCTCGCTCCAGCGTGGCAATGTCTATGCCAAGCATCCGAGCGGCGGCGTGACGGTTGCCGTTGGTGCGGTCCAGCGCGCGCGTTATCATCTTCCGTTCGACCTCGGCCAGCACTTCCGGCAGCGATTCGCCTTGCTGGAGCCGCTGGTTCAAGTCGATGAAACTCAGTTCTTCCGTCTCGTCAAGCGCCAGGTGCTGGCTCGTGACGATGCCACCGCGCGCCATGATGACGGCCCGCTCGATGGTGTGCTCCAACTGGCGGACGTTACCCGGCCAGTCGTACGACACCAGCGTCCGCATCGCCTCTTCCGAGATGCGAGCCGGCGGTGACGTCGGCGTGTACCGGAACTTGACCAGAAAGTGCTCAGTCAGCAGCGGGATGTCGTCCTTGCGCTCACGGAGCGGCGGAACATGGATCGTCACGACGTTTAGCCGGTAGTACAGGTCTTCACGGAAGCGGCCGGCGTCGACCTCTTCCTTCAGGTTGCGGTTCGTGGCCGCAATGATCCGGCAATCCACCTTGACGGCAGTGCTGCCGCCGACGCGCTCAAACGCCTTGTCCTGGAGCACCCGCAGCAACTTGCGCTGCGTCGAGAGCGTCATGTCGCCGATCTCGTCCAGGAAGATGGTGCCCTTGTGCGCCATCTCGAAGCGGCCTTTGCGCTGGGCAAGCGCGCCCGTGAACGACCCCTTCTCGTGGCCGAACAGCTCACTTTCAACCAGCGTCTCGGGCAGAGCCGTCAGGTTCACCTTGACGAGCGGCCCGTTGCGGTAGTTGGAATGGTGATGGATGGTGTCTGTCACCACTTCCTTGCCGGCGCCGGTCTCGCCCATGATGAGGACGTTTGCATCGGTCTGCGAGATCATGCCGATGGTCTTGTAAATGTCCTGCATCTTCTGGCTGTTGCCGATCATCCGCTCGGTCAGGTCGCGGCCAAGCTCGGCGCGCAGCTTACGGACTTCGGTCGCCATCGACTGGTACTCGAAGACCCGACGCACGCGCGTCAGCACCTCGTCGATGTCCTCAAACGGCTTGGTCAGGTAGTCGTGCGCCCCGAGCTTGGTCGCTTCAATGGCCGACGACGCCGTACCGAACGCCGTCATAATCAGCACCGGCACCTTCTGGCCCTGCGACGTGAGCCGCCGCAGCACCTCAATGCCGTCCATATCCGGCAGGCGCAGGTCCAGGATCAACAGATTCGGCTCGACTTTCTGCACGGCGCGCAGGACTTCGGCACCAGTTTTGGCCTCGAAAGTCTGGTAGCCCTCGCCACCGAGCAGATCGCTCAACAGCGACCTGATCGACTCATCGTCGTCAGCAATCAAGACGCGCCACGTCGATGTCGTCGGCGCGCTGGCGTCAGCGTCCGCCGATTTGCCCCGAGCAGTCGTGTCAAGCGTCATCAGTCGAACGGACCCTTTCTTCAGGGAGGTGGCGTGGAACCTGAGGCCGTGGACCAACATCACACGCCCTGAGTATCGCATGCCGTCAGGCCCGCACCATTGGGTGCGATCATGCCTGACCGACCGGATTCGCTGGCCAGACCTAGTGGGTCACGCTCCATATAGTTGAGGATCCGACCAGATTGACGCATCCCCAATCAAATACGACGTGACCCACTAGTATGCCACAGCGGTCAACAGACCCTACCAATTCTGTCGGCTTGCGGCCGGTGGTTCGCGCAATTGTGCGATGCTGTGGCTAGTTGATGCGGCGTGTGCCCGAACCCCACTCCCGGTCACGCAAGACGAACTTCTGCACCTTACCGGTGCTGGTCTTCGGCAACTCCCCGAACTCGATCGCCTTCGGCGCCTTAAAGTGTGCGATGCGGTCGCGGCAAAAGTCGATCAACTCACGCTCGGTCACGGACTCACCGTCCTTGAGTGTCACAAACGCCTTTGGCACCTCGCCCCACCGCTCGTCAGGGATGGCGATGACGGCAACTTCCAGGACGGCTTGGTGCTGGTAGACGCACCGCTCCACCTCAATGGTTGAGATGTTCTCGCCGCCGGAGATGATGATGTCCTTCGCTCGGTCGCGCAACTCGATGTATCCGTCCGGATGGCGCACCGCCAGGTCGCCCGAGTGGAACCAGCCACCCCGAAACGCCGCCGCCGTGTCGTCGGGCCGCTCGTAGTAGCCGGTCATCACGTTGTTGCCGCGCATGACGACCTCGCCCATCGTCTCGCCGTCCGACGGGACATCGTTCATCGCGTCGTCCACCACGCGCGTCTCCTCTGCGATCAGGTAGCCGACACCCTGCCGCGCCTTCAGCTGGGCCTGCTCCTCCGGCGGCAGGGCACTCCACTGTGACTGCCACTCGCAGACCGTGTGCGGGCCGTACGTCTCGGTCAGCCCATAGACGTGCGTGATCTCAGCGCCTAGCGCCTGCATCTGGCCGATGATCGACGGTGACGGCGGCGCGGCAGCAGTCGTGACGCGGAGGAGTGCGCTCAGCTTTGCGGTCTTCGCCGCTGGGTGGTTTACCAGCCCGATCAGCACGGTGGGCGCGCCGTTCAGGTGCGTGACGCCTTCGTCCAGGATCAGCCGCCAGATCTCGGCGGGGTCCACGCGGCGCAAGCAGACGTGGGTGCCGCCGACTGCTGTTACGCCCCAGGTGCAGCACCAGCCGTTGCAATGGAACATCGGCAGGGTCCACAGATACCGGCTCTCGCTGACGATGCCACTGGTCATGCACTCGCCGATGGCGTTCAGGTACGCGCCTCGGTGGTGCACCATGACGCCCTTCGGCCGCCCCGTCGTGCCAGATGTGTAGTTGATCGAGATGGTGTCGTACTCGTCCCGGGTGGGAATCGCGATGGGTGCCTCAGAGCCGGTTGCCAGGAAGGCGTCGTAGTTGGGGCCATCAAGCGTTTGCGACGCGGCATCGTCGCCAAGTTCACGGTCGACGATGCTGACGATCAGTTTCACCGTTTCCAACTGGCCCAGGCAGCGGGCCACGATCGGCGCAAGCTCGGTATCCACGAGCAGGACTTTCGCGCCGGCGTGGTTGAGGATGTATCCGACCTCATCCGACGACAGCCGCGTATTAATCGGCACCATGATCGCGCCAGCCAGGGGGATGCCGTAGTGCGCGTCGAGCATCGGCGGGATGTTCGGGCAGAGGACAGCCACGCGGTCGCCGTACTCCACGCCGGCCGCCGTGAGCGCCGACGCTAACCGACGCGCTCGCGCCCGCAGTTCCGGGTACGTGGACGACGTGTCACGGTAGACAACGGCTGGCTTCTCGCGGAACACATCGGCGCTCCGCTCAAGGAACAGGAGCGGCGTCAGCTCCGTTCGGTACACCGGCTTCTGCGTCATCGCATTCCCTCGCACCGGCGGGCCAACCAGGGCGGCCCGGCCGTTCTCCCACGCGCTCATGCGCCAATGGCATGAACGGTAGCAGACCAGGGCCAGCCATGCGAATCCGGAGTTTGGCGGGCAGTCTTCCGGCCAGGGTGAGTCGGGGGAATCAGCAATTCGCCCGTACAAGGAAGCCGCCACCTGGTAGGGGCTTGCCGCTGGCATGCCCGCCATGCTTGCTCGCCCGCCGCCCTCAGCGCGGCAGCAACCGCCCGGCCTCAGCAGGCGCGCCGCCTTCCGTACGCTCGGCTGTCCAGCGGTCGCGGTCGAGCACCTTCACCAGTTCAGCCACCATCTCGTAGCGCCCGAACGACGGCATCAGGTACGTGCCATCGCAGAGTGCCTGTGCTTCAGACAGGAACTCCTGAGACTGGCGGATGCCCTCCTGAATGCCCTGGTCGCCGGCCAGCCGAATCCGCTCGCGCAGGTGGTCAGGGATCGATACGCCCGGCAATTCGTTGTGCAGGAACTCGGCATGCTTGTGGCTTTGCAGCGGCATCACGCCCAACAGGAACGGCACCGGGATCTTGCCGACGCGGTTCAGGAACGACGTGAGTTGGTCCATATCGTAGAGCGGCTGCGCCATCACGTAGTCCGCGCCAGCCTCGATCTTGCGGTGGAAGCGATCGAGTTCTAGCTCCAGGTCGTCGGCAACGGGGTTGACCGCGCACCCTACGAAGAACTGCGCCTGCATCCCGATGGAGTTACCGGCCCAGTCCTGGCCCTCATTCATCCGCTTCAGGATCTTAATGAGGCCGATGGAGTCCACGTCCCAGACGGCCTTCGCCTGGGGCAAATTGCCCATGCGCGGCGGGTCGCCAGTCAGCGCCAGGATGTTACGAATACCGTGCGAGTGCGCCCCGAGCAACTCCGACTGGAGCGCCATCAGGTTGCGGTCGCGCGTCGTAAAGTGAATGATCGTGTCGATGCCCACACGCCGCTGGATGTGCAACGCCAGGCTGACGCAGCCCATCCGCACCCGCGCCATCGGGCTATCCCCGATGTTGATGCAGTCTACGCCGACATCGGCCAACAGCGCCGCGCCGTTCACGATCCGCGTCGGGTTCAGCCCCTTTGGCGGGTCCAGTTCGACGCTGACGACGAACTTCTTCTCGGCCAGCGCCTTCTGGAGCGGCGTTGCCTCGACGCTGACCGCCGACTCGATGGCCTCGACGGCCGGGGCAGCGGCAGGTGCCGCAGAGAAGGCTATCTTCACGGGGGCATCAGCAGCCTGCTCGGTGAGCGCCTGCTTCATGGCAGCAATGTGGGCCGGCGTCGTGCCACAGCAGCCGCCGATCAGCCGCACACCCGCATCGGCAAAGCGACGGGCGTACTCACCGAAGTACTCCGGCGTGGAATAGTAGACGTACCGGCCTTCCATGCGGCTCGGCGCGCCGGCGTTCGGCATTGCGGACAACTGCGCGAAGAGCGGCAGCGCCATCTGCTGCACCGCGTCCAGCGTGCTTTGCGGCCCAACGCCACAATTCACGCCGATGACATCCACCTGGAAACTGGCGAGCATCCGAGCGACGTCGGCCGGCGTTTCGCCCGTCAGCAGCCGCCCGTCGTCGGTCAGGCTCACCTGGGCGACGATGGGCAGGTCACAGGCCGACTGCACAGCCACGATGGCCTCGCGCAGCTCCATCAGGTCGCCAAACGTCTCCAGCACAATGACGTCTGCGCCGGCTTCAAGCAACGCGTCGGCCTGCTCACGGAAGGCACCACGGGCTTCTTCGGCCAGCAGCGTCCCGAGCGGCGACATCGGCATCCCCAGCGGCCCGATAGCGCCGGCAAGAAAGACCGGCTCGCCGCACTCCTCGCGGGCCTCACGGGCCAGCTTTACGGCCCGAAAGTTGATGTCGCGAACCCGATCTTCAAGTCCGAACTGTGCAAGCTTGAACCGGTTGGCCCCGTAGGTGTTCGTCTCGATAACTTCAGCGCCGGCGCGGATGTACTCCCGATGGATGCGCTGCACGAGCGCCGGCTCGGTTAGGTTCAATTCGTCGAAGCAGCGTTCATATTGGATTCCGCGCGCGTACAGTTGGGAACCCATCGCGCCGTCGCTCAGGAGCGCGCCGCGTTCGAGCCGGTCAAGAAAAGGGCTTCGCATAATGCGCGGATTCTAGCAGACGGCGGATGTGGGTCAGAGGTAAATTGGTGGTCGGAGCGCAACCACCACATATTCCTCATCAACCCTCACCGGGCATCTACTCCGACGCGAGGAGATCGGCCGCGACCCAGCCAGTCGCACCGCCCGGATCGCGCACGTTGCGCCAGCTACGGCCCTCGGCGTTCGTCTCACCGCCAATGACCTCAACGACCGCGCCTTCAGGCAGCGTTCGCAGCACCGGCGCGGTCGTGGACGGCCGCTGCCGCATGTTGGCGCCCTGGGAATCCGTGTTCACGATCTTCATCCTGACACCGGCTGCCGGCGACGGAGACGGAGACGCCGCTGGCTGAATGAGTGTGCTCGGGGAGGGTGATGGCCCCGGCGACGGCGGCCCTGGCACCACCACCGGCGCGGGCGTCGCGTTCGGGGACGAGCCGGGCTCGGGGCGGCCGGACTCGAAGTACCGCATGGCGACGCTGAACAGCAGGTACCCAACCACCACGATCAGCACCAGGACGCCAATCAGTATCAGTGCGGTGCGGTAGGGAGCGAGCGCCGCGAGAGGTCCGCCCGTATTCCCACCCCCGCCTCCGCGACTGCCAGTTCCGCCGGGTGCGCCGGCAGCCCGCTCGCCTCCGCGCGTCGGGCGGCTCGACGGCATGGCGGTCGGGGCAAATCCGGTTGGCTCCTGTGGGGCGGCGCCGCGCATCTGGCGCGTGCTATCGGGCTGGCCGCCAGCAGCCGCCCCCTCATTGTCAAACGGGTACGGGTTGCCGCAGTCCGGGCAGGTGCGCTGGTCGGCCGCCATTGCCATGCCGCAGTACGGACAGGTACGCGCATCAACGCTCACGCTGCACCTCCCGTGACCGTGTCATCACCAGTTTGTGCATTCCCACGTCCCCTGTGCCGCCAGCCTGCTCGCAGCATGCGGCAGGGCGCGGCTTCGCACCAGAGTGTAGCGGCCAGTAGGCCAGCCGTCAGTATCTCCGAGCCGCGTTCAGACCGCCAGAAATCAACCGCCCGACCTTGCCGTGCCGGGCTGCATGGTCGCCCGGCACGGCAACGCAGAAGCGCGATGCCGAACGACGGCATCGCGCCTTGCATTGCTCACCTATTCTGTTGACGAACGAATCGCACGGTGGATGCAGCGACCGTGTTCTGGCCTAGCCCTTGACGCCGCCCATCGTCAGCCCCTGGATGACCATGCGCTGTGCCAGGGTGTACATGATGACAGGGGGCAGCGCAGTCAGGAGCGCGCCAGCCATCATCTTGCCCCAGTAGAACACGTCCTCCCCTTGCATCAGCGCCATACCGACAGTCACCGTCTGTGAGTCTCTAGAACTGATAAAGACCAACGCATAGAGGAACTCGTTCCAGGCGTTGGTGAACGAGAACAGACAGACCACCACGAGCGCCGGAGCGGCCAGCGGCAGCACGATCCGGAAAAGGACTCCCAATCGTCCGCAGCCGTCAATGAGCGCAGCCTCTTCAAGTTCGATCGGAATGTTCTTGAAGTAACTCATCAACATCCAGGTGCAGAACGGGAGCGTGAAGCTCGGGTACACCAGCATTAAGCTGAAGATGGAGTTGCTGAGCCCAGCGTTTGCGACGATCTGGAATAGCGGAATAAACAGGAGCGAGGCCGGCAGGAGGTAGGTGAAGACGAGGCCCCGGGCGATCAATCTTCGGCCGTTGAACTGCAGCCGTGTGATGGCATACGCCCCGAAGGAGCCCAGGATGATCGACAACACCGTCGCACCAACGGACACGACGGTACTGTTCCGCATCCAGGCAGCGTAGGAACCCGTCAGCAAGTCGTAGTAGTGGCCCCAGTACCACTGGCGCGGCAGGAACGTAAAGTCCTGATAGATCTCCTTGTTCGTCTTTACAGACGCCATGAACATCCAGAAGAACGGGATCGTCGTCCAGAGGGTGAAGAAGATCAGCATGCCGTAGGTTGCGACGACCCAGCGGGTGTCAAGGGCTCGGAGTCCGCCACGACGGGTGCCACGGGGACGAGCCTCTGCTGTGACCGCCATGACTTACGACTCCTGCTCTTGGCGTAGCATACGCCTGGTGAGGAAGTAGACCAGGATCATGTAGAACGGCACGATTGCCATTGAGATTGCTGCGCCGGCTCCGAGGCGGTGCCCGGGGATGGCCGTCAGGTAGGCCAGCAGCGGCAGCGTGGTCGTGGCGTAGTTCGGGCCGCCGCCCGTCAGCACGAAGACCTGTGTCAGATTCGATGAGGTCCAGATCGTCGAGAGCATTGCCGTCACGACGATGACAGACTGCAGTCCCGGCATGGTGATGTACCAGAAGCGCTGAATCGTGCCAGCCCCGTCAATTTCGGCAGCTTCGTACTGCTCCTGCGAAATCGCCTGCATGCCGGCCAGGAAATTCATCGTCCAGAATGGCGTGCCCGACCAGATCGTCACCAGGATCAATGCGGGGAGCGCGAGGCTAGCTTCATTGAAGAAGTAGATGTAGTCGTCCAACAACTGGTACTCAAGGATCATCCCATTGATCGGCCCAGTTGTGTCGAAGAGGAACCGCCAGACATACGCGGATACCACGGCCGGCACCGCCCAGGGCAAAAACATGATCCCGCGGAAAATGTTCTGTATCGGGATCTTCTGGTTGAGGACGGTCGCCATCGCCATTCCGATGACGAACTTTCCGGCGATGGCCCCCCCTGTGAATATGAAGGTAACGACGAAGGCCTTGCCAAACCCCGTATCGAGACCCTCGAAGAACTCGGCGTAATTCGCGAATCCGACCCAGGTACCCGTCTTACCGATAAAGCGATCCTGGAAACTGAGCAGAATCGCGTCGATGAACGGGTATATCAGAAGTGCCAACACAATGATGACGACGGGACCAACCATCAGCCAGCCGAGAAGCCAGTCCCGCCCCAGCAGTCGCTGCAACGAGCTCTTCCGTGCGCCGTCCGCTGTCGCCCCCATCGCAAGCTGCTGCTGTGCCACAGGTATACCTCTCGCGCATGTGGAGGATCGCCGTCCACCAGTTTTGCTCTGGTGGACGGCGATGATCGAGTGCTAGGCCGGCTTCATGATCTTCGAGTAGGAGTCCATCATCTCCTTCTGCGCCCACTCCTGAGCATCCTCGATCTTCATGTTCTCGTTGAGCACCTTCTGGAGCATGTCCGAGACGGTGAATCGCGCGTCCGTAACATCGATGATCCACGGCTGCTGCGGCGCGGGCCAGTTCCGGACGCGGCCGTTCTCGGCGATCTTCTTCATCTCGACGAACTTGCTCTTTTCCCAGAAGTCCGTCTTGGTGTGATCCCGATAGACCGGGACGAATCGGCCCTCAACTGCCTTTGAAATCTCCAGCATGTTGGCTGGTGAGACGAAGAACTCAAGCGCCGACGACGCCTTGTCCGCCATCTTTGACTTCTTGAAGTAGCCCATGCCGAGGGCTGCGCCCTCGGCGAAGGAACCCTGCGGCCCGGCCGGTGTCTGCGAGATGCCGGTCTTCTCGGCCAGCTCCTTGTCGTTCACCAGCAGCCAGCCCATGATCGTGGCTGGGTTGATCGCGACCAGGCCACGCCCCTTCTGGTATGTCTCGTTGTTCCAGGATGTCACCGTCTGGGCAAACGAGTCGGGCGGAATGATCTTGGCATCCCACATCCGCTTGATCGTTTCGATGGCCGCCTTGTTCGCTGGGTTCTTGATGTCGGGCACGCCCTTCTCGTCGTTCAGGCGTCCGCCATAGCCCCAGGCGACGGTCAGGAAGTTGTTCAGGTGGTCGCCTTCGTGGCCGAGGCAGAAGGCGATAGTATAGGTCCGGGGCGGCTTCTGGACCTTGGGACCAAGTTCGATCATCTTGTCCCAGGTCTCGAAGAGCTTGCCGTTATTGACGGCGCCGATCTCGTCGATGCGCCACTGCGGCGGCCACACGTCGATGCCGTAGGGGACACCGTAAACACCGCCATCGTTGGCCGTCAGCGAGTCAATGCCAATGGGGTACATGCCTCCGGCCTGATCCTTGAACTTCAAGGCCACTGGCTTGACATCGGCAATCTCACCCTGGCTGTACCAGTAGGTCAGGTTCTGATTGCTGACCTCGGGCGGCTGCCCGGCCGCGACGGCAGCAGACTGCTTCGCAAGCACCTGGGGCGACCCAGGGATCGACTGCCACTCAACCTTCTGACCGCCGTTTGCCTTGCCCCACTCGACGAAGCTTTGACCGATCTTCTCGTCGGTGACGGTGTTCCAGTTCGCATTGAACCAGACGTTGAACACACCCGACGCGACGTTCAGCGAACTGGCATCAGCCGGCTTGGCAGCAGCGGCGGCTGCCGGTGCAGGAGAAGCCGGTGCTGCGGGTGCCGCTGCGGGCGCAGCCGGGGCGGCTGCGGCAGGCTTGGTCTCGGCAGGCTTGGCCGGTGCGGGAGCCGGCGTGGCCGGCTGACTACAGGCCGCCACGAGGGCCGCCCCACTGAGCACCCCGAGGGTACCCAGGAAATGCCGACGTGACAAAGGTCGCACGCTTCGCCGCGTGTCCATGACGCAACCTCCACTTTTCAGCCGTAGCGGCGACGGTGCCGCGCAGTCCCACCGAGGTTGGCTCGCGTTCTGACGGTTCCTGCTCACCGTGAGCACCCTCGCGCCACCGCCAGTGCCTGGAACCTACTTTTCCGAACGACTCGCTGTAGTGTAGCCCACTGCCGGCGAAAGTCAACTGTTTTCGTGCGGCCGATATTCCCGCGAGCATGCACGACATCCCGAGCGAGATCAGGCTAGATGTTGGTGCGCGAAGACGGGTCGCGCAGGTCGCG
>JBBQBU010000116.1:0-13329 GCA_038318015.1 Chloroflexota bacterium
AGCACACATTGGGGACGGATCGGGCGCAGGTCTGACGGCAGCAGCCCTTTGACCGTCGCCTGTGTGCCGACGGGCATGAACGCGGGCGTCTCGATGGCACCGTGGGGCGTGTGGAGCAGCCCGGCTCGGCCCACCGCCGACGGCGATGTCGCCACGATGTCAAAGCGCACCGGAATCCCGGCGGCAAGCGGTCCGTCCTGAATCATCTGGGCGGGCCATTCTGGCGGACGGCGCTGGTACACTTCCCATGCTGAGGATCGTACCGGACCGGCGGCGGATACGGTGCCCTCGGCAGCAATTTCGCGCATCACGGAGCGTCAGTACTGGCCATGCCGTTCGACAATCTGGGCAAGATGCTCCTGGTGCTCGGCCTGGTGATCGCGGTCGTCGGCGTCATGGTGATGCTGGCCGGGCGGGTGCCGTTCCTGGGCAGCCTGCCGGGTGATATCTCGTTTGAGCGCGGCGGCACGCGCGTGTCGATCCCGCTGATGACGAGCCTGCTGGTCAGCGTGGCGTTGACGGTGGTGCTGAATCTGGTGTTTGGGCTGTTCGGCCGGCGGTGAACAACAGCGCCGACGAGCGACCCGAGATTGCGCCGCATGACCAGGATGCGCCGCTGCCGACCGACCGGTTCGACTACGCGCTGCCGCCGGACTTGATCGCGCAGCAGCCGGCCGAGCCACGCGACAGTTCGCGGCTGCTGGTGCTCGGCCGGGCCAGCGGCAGCCTGACGCACGCCCGCTTCCGCGACATCGGTCGATGGCTGCGGCGGGGCGATCTGCTGGTGGTCAACCGCAGTCGGGTGGTGCCGGCGCGGTTGGCCGCACGTCGGCGGCCGGGCGGCGGTGCCGCCGAAATCCTCCTGTTGCGGCGGCTGGAGCCTGGGCGCTGGGAGGCGTTGGTGCGGCCGGGCCGCAAGTTCACGCCGGGTGCGCTGGTTGACCTGGGCGGCGGCATCGTCGGGGAGGTCGTGGACCGTACCGAGGCCGGCGGGCGCGTGGTGCAGTTCCGACGCGACGAGGCGGGCGATGGCGATAGCGATGCCGTGGACGCGCATGCGCTCACGATTGACGATGCGGTGCTGGCACGCGGCAGCCTGCCGCTGCCGCCGTACATCCAGGGGTACGCGGGCGACCCGGAGCGGTACCAGACGGTGTACGGCGACGACCCTGGCTCGGCCGCAGCCCCGACGGCTGGCCTGCACTTCACGCCGGGCCTGCTGGCCGAGTTGGCGGCAGCCGGCGTCGGGTTCGCGACCGTGACGCTGCATGTTGGGTTGGACACGTTCCGCCCGGTGAGGGTTGATGACCTCCGTCAACACGTCATCCACCGCGAATCCTGCGCCGTGCCCCCAGACACTGCGCGCGCAATCGCAGCAGCCCAGGCGGCGGGTGGCCGGATCATTGCTGTTGGCACCACGACGGTCCGGACGCTGGAGACGGCGGCACAGGCATCGAGCGGTACGATTGCACCTGATGGCTGGATGGGTGAATCATCGCTGTTCATCGTACCGGGCTACCGCTTCCGGTGCGTGGATGCAATGGTGACGAACTTTCATCTGCCGCGCTCAACGCTGCTGGCGCTCGTCAGCGCCTTTGCCGGCTACGATGCCATCCGTGGGGCCTACGCCGAGGCGATCCGGGAGCGGTACCGGTTCTTCTCATTTGGCGACGCAATGCTCCTGGCCTAGCGGCGGCGCGCGCGGCTAGTGGCTCTCGGGTGAGGCAGCGACGCGCGCGGTCTTCAGCGATTCGACGGCGCGCAGCATTGCGGCCGGGCTGAACGGTTTCGCCAGGAAGGCATCAGCCCCGGCCGCCAACGCCTTCGCCTGGTCGTCGGGCGTGCCGTTTGCCGTGATGACCAGGACGCCGGTAGCCTGCGTTCGGGGGTCACTGCGGAGTGCCCGGCAGACATCCAGACCACTCTGTCCCGGCATGCTCACATCAAGGATTGCCAACGGCGGTTGGTGTTCCAGCAGCAACGCGAGCGCCTCGGTGCCGTCGCGTGCCTCGATCACGGTGTACTGCGGTGCCAGAATTACGCGCAGCAACTGGCGCACGTTGGGAGCGTCGTCGGCCACCAGCACGCACGTCATGTGAGAGCGAACGCCCAGGCGCCAGAGTTTGGGACGGTCATGATGATCCATTGTTGCAGTATGGAGCAGGATACGTCGAGGGGCACGGTTGCAACCGTGTCACGGTCCCAGAAGGAACCGTATGCGACGGTAGAGTGTCATCTGAAATATGCATCTTGGCGGCAAGAATCGTGCAGCGCAGCGAGCGGTGGCCGGTGGCCTCGCACCCTCGATGGTAACCAAACTGGACGGGTATGCCGGGCACGGCCTACCCTGTCCATGCTCGTTGAGGCGTTGCCTGGACGGAGCGCGGCCTGGGAGGGGTGGGCATGGCTGTCGTTGGTAGCGGTGACTTTCGGTATGAGGTCGTCGAGGGCTGGGAGCAACTGCCGGCTGGTTGGGAGCACAAGGATGTAGCCGGCGTGGCGACGGACTCGAAGGACCGGGTCTATTTGCTCACACGCGGCGTGGCTCGCGTCATCGTCTATGAGGCGGACGGCACGTTTGTGGCGGCCTGGGGCGAAGACCAGTTCACCGAGCGCACGCACGGCATCACGGTTGGCCCGGATGACAGTGTCTACGCGGTGGATGACGGCGGACACTGCATCAAGAAGTTCTCCAGCGACGGCAAGTTGTTGTTGACCCTGGGGACCGGCAAGGCGTCCGACACTGGCTACGACGGCAGCACGGTCCCGTCGATCACGCACGGCGGCCCGCCGTTCAACCGGCCGACGAACATCGCGGTTGCGCCGAACGGCGAGCTGTATGTCTCGGACGGGTACGGCAACTGCCGGGTGCACCGGTTCAGTGAGGGCGGCGAGCTAATCCAGTCCTGGGGCGACCCCGGCACCGGGCCGGGGCAGTTCAATCTGCCGCACGGCATCTGGGTGCTGCCGGACGAGCGCGTGCTGGTGGCTGACCGGGAGAACGACCGTATCCAGGTCTTTGGCCCGAGCGGCGAGTACCTCACGGAATGGCTCGATGTGCAGCGGCCGACGCAAGTGTATTCGCGTGGGGATGGGCTGGTGTACGTCAGCGAATTGACGTGGATGCCGGGACAGGAGTCGTTCCGGCACGGCAAGGCGGATGGCCGGAAGCCGGCTCGTGTCAGTGTGTACAACGAGAGCGGCCAGTTGCAGGGTCGGCTGGAAGAAGTCGGCGGCAGCGCGTGCGAGGCCGGCAGCGTCGGCGCGCCGCACAGCCTGGCCGTTGACAGCACCGGCGCGATCTATGTGGGCGAAGTCACCTGGACGTTCCTGATCAGTCGGGGCCACGCGCCCGCCGATTGCCACATGTTCCAGAAGTTCGCCCGCGTCCGCTAACGAGTGGCGGATGTGGGGTGTTGCCAGCCGACTCGGCCCGTTTTTCGTGTGCAGAGTTGACCCGATATCGGCAGGCAGCGGCCCGCATTTCGCCTTGACTGACGCGCTCGTGGGCGTGCTATACTTTTGCCGCCGCGCCGAAGTGGCGGAACTGGTAGACGCGCTACGTTCAGGGCGTAGTGGGAGTACTCCCGTCGGGGTTCGAATCCCCGCTTCGGCACCCAACGACCCGCTCCTTCTGGGGGCGGGTTCTTTGTGTGCTGATGCGATGTGTGCCACGCCGGGTTCAGTTGCTGCTGCCACGACGCCGATCACTCGGGGCCGACAGCCGGCCGAGGAGCAGGCCTGTGCTGCGGGTGAGAGCAAGCGCTACGGTGTATCGTGCTGTCGGGAACAGCCGCCGGTGCCGCACGACCCTACCATTGCCTGGGCGCGGGTCAGGGAACCTGTCGGCGCGTTCTGGCGTCCCACTGAGCATCGTGTCTGGCTGCTCAGTCCTGAGCGCTCCGCTGTGGAGGTCCGACGGTGAACATCCGCTGGCTCGTCGCGCCACTGGTCGCCCTCGTCGTTGTGTTGAGTGTGTCACCGGGGGTGGCCGGCGCCTGTGGTGGCTTCTTCTGTTCGACCGTGCCCGTTGACCAGGCCGGTGAGCGCATCATCTTCACGATGGACGACACGACCGTCACGACGTACGTGCAAATCAACTACGTGGGCAAGGCGGAAGATTTCGCCTGGGTGCTGCCGGTGCCGGCAGTGCCCCAGGTGGACACCGCCGAGATGACGATGTTCCGTGACCTGGAACGCCTGACGACGCCGCAGTACATCCCGCCGCGCACACCAGACTGCCTGCGCCGTCCGATCCCTGCGATGGCTGCAGCACCGTCAGCCCGCCAGGAGGGCTCCACGACGGTGCTGGCGAGCGGCGAGGTTGGGCCGTTCGGCTACCACGTCGTGACGTCGCCGGACCCGCTCGACATGGTGAGGTGGCTGCGCGACAACGGGTATCAGATCACCGACGAGATGATCCCATTGGTGAAGCAGTACACCGACGACGGCCTCTTGTTCCTGGCGATGCGCCTCAAGCAGGATCAGAACGCCAGCGACATCGTGCCGGTCAAGCTGACCTACGAGTCGCGGCTGCCGACCGTGCCGCTCCGCCTGACTGCCGTGGCCGCGACGCCGGATATGCCGGTGACCGTCTGGATCTTCGCACGGGATCAGGTGCAGTCGCTGAACTACACGCCGATCACGATTGCCGATTCAGAGGTGCGCTTCAGCCCATTTGGCGGCAATGACTACCGGCAGGTGGTGGTCAAGTCCGTCGACCAGGCAGGGGGCCGCGCGTTTGTGACCGAGTTGGCGCAGCCGACGATGGCCCTGCGCCCGCCGAGTGACCCGGCCGTGTCCCTGTTGTTCATGCAGTACCCGTATCTCACGCGGCTCTACACGCGGATCTCGCCCGAAGAGATGACGATTGATCCGTCGTTCGACATGGTGCCGGGGCTGGCGAACGTCTCGAACGTCCACGACCTGTCGAGCAAGCCGGCCCCCTGGAACTGTTCCGATGACGGCAACACGTTCAAGCCCGTTGCCGACAGCGGCCCGCCACCCTGGATGATGGCCGGCGGGCGCTACCTCCAGCAGTTCGGGCAGGGCGGCGCGCCGAAGGGTTGGGCCATGTTCGCCATCGTCGGGCTGACGGCGGTGGCGCTGGCCTGGCGGGGCCGCGCGCGCTTCGGCCAGCCGGCTGCCGCCGCGAACGTGCCCGTGGTCCGCAAGCCGGCCGGCCCGTCGCTGGCGCGGCGTATCGCGTCGGCTGTCCCCACGCTGCACCTGACGCCGGATGCCATCAGCCTGCTGTTCCTCGAGATGATGCTGTTGCAGGGCTTCCATGAGGTCGAACACATCGTGCAGGTGTTCCAGCGGACCGTGCTCGGCATCGGGACCGGCGCCGGCGTCCTCGGCAGCGTCTTCGACGTGGAGCCAGTTCACCTGGTCTACAACCTGGCGTTCCTGTTGCTGTTGGGCGGCGTCTACGTCGGCTGCCGCCGTGACCGCTCGGCCATCCCGCGCAACGCCGCACCAGTCATGACTCTGCTGACCGTGTCGTTTTTCTTTCAGGGCTTCCACACCGTCGAGCATGTCGTGAAGATGGTCCAGTTCTTCCAGTCTGGGCTGAACGGCACGCCCGGCATCTTCGGCTACTGGATTCCGGTCGTGTTCCTGCATCTGGGCTACAACACCGCGCTGTACGTGCCGGTGGTGCTGGCGTTCTTTATCGGCGGGTTCCACCACAGCAGCGCGCGGTTGCTCCGGTCGATGGTCGACGTCCGAGGCAACTCCCGGAGGCGGTTGGCGTCATAGGCCTGCGGGGTCAAGCATCCTAGGCCGGCGATGGGGGTGTCCGACGCCCTCATCGCTCCGGTCGTTCGGCGCGTCGGGGGGCCGGACTTGACGACGGAGCCTCGCCCGCGCCAGCATCATGCGCCGGGAGGCAGATGATGAAGTTCGCAGCCAACCTCTCCATGCTCTACACCGAAGTCGACGTAATGGACCGATTCAAGAAGGCGGCCGACGCCGGCTTCACGCACGTCGAGATGCTGTTTCCGTTCCACTACGACCTGGACGCCATCGAGCGCGAGCTGAAGGCGCTCGGGCTGACGATGATCCTGTTCGACACCGACGCTGGCGACTTCGCCGGCGGCGAGCGCGGCTACCTCTGTGATCCGTCGAAGAAGGACCGCTTCTACGAGAGCGTCAAGGAAGCAGTTGCCATTGCGCCGCGCCTGGGCACCACGCTCCTGAACGCGCTGGCAGGCAAGGTGCCGGCCGGCGTGAGTCTGGACGTGGCCCGCGCCACCTGCGTCGAGAACCTCAAGAGGGCCGCGCCGCTCTGCGAGGACGCCGGCGTCATCCTGATGTCCGAGGGCCTGAACTCGATTCAGACACCGGGTTACTTCCTGGACAACTCAAAGCTCGGGTTCGGCATCGTGGACGAGGTCGGCAGCCCGGCCGTCAAGTTCCAGTATGACGTCTACCACATGCAGGTGATGGAAGGGAATCTCATCGACACAATCAAGGCGAACGTCGAGAAGATCGCCCACATCCAGGTAGCAGATGTGCCCGGTCGCCACGAGCCGGGCACCGGGGAGATCAACTACCCGGCCGTCTTGAAGGCCATCGACGAGAGCGGCTACCAGGGGTACGTTGCGCTCGAGTATGTGCCGTCCGGCGACACGCAGGCCGGCCTTGACGCCTGGCTGCCGCGCGAGCGTCGCGCCGTCCGCTAGGGCTGCAAAAGAGCTACCTGCAGGCCCCGCCACCGGAATTGTGTCGCCGTTGCCTCACCTGGGGCAGCGGCGGCACGGCCTCCGGCCTGAGCCAGTATAGTCGGCCACTGGCGGCGACGCGACACCCTCCTGCCGGAGGCGTCTGCCGGTGTCGTCAGAGGCGCTGCTGCTTCCACAAGGGTGACGGGCGTTGATTGATCCGACACAGGTGCTGATCTTCTGGGCCTGGGTCTGCTATGTCATGGCCCTGAGCGCCCAACGCCAGGAGATGTTCAACCTGAAAGTCGACCACCACGACGGGCGAACGATGCGCCTGTGGCTGGCGCTGGCAGCCTCAGTGATCGTCGGCGGGCTGGTCGGGTTCTGGCTGGCGTATCTGTATGTGTCGGCGGTTGGCGTGCTGCCGGCGCTGGCGTTGGTCATCGGTGGCAGCCTGTTGGCGGGCCTGTTCGCCGGCGGACTGTACGTCTGGGTGGGCGTCTCCCTGGTCAGCCGGACGGGCTTCATCGTCTGGCCGGTGGCGGCAGCGTGCGTCTACTGGCTGATCCATCGCCTGCCGGTGCCGCCAGCCTGAACCCCGACCGGCCTGCCGAGGTGCACGCTACCGGAACGGGAACGCCGGCCCGACGAACTTGAGCAGCGCGGCGAGGTCGAGCAGCCCGAGCGTCACGGCCAGCAGCAAGCAGAGAGCGTCCGGCAGCCACCGTCGCGCCCGCAGCGGCAGGAGTACCGTTACCAGCGCCCCGACCGCTGCCGCCGCGATCAGCGCGTTGTCGCTCCAGAGTTCGGCCGCTCGCAGCGCGCCGTGCGCCTCGCTAAGTCCCCAGGCGATGGCACAGGTCAGCGTTCCAGCGGTCAGCAGTCGTGCCAGCGGGCCACGCACGGCTCCGGCCGCGAGGTGCCACCAGCCGTTCGCCAGGAACAGCGCGATGGGCACCAGGGCAGGGAAGAGGTAGCGCCCCTGTGGCTGGATGAACGTCAGGTTGTAGTAGGCGACTTCGACGAAGACGAGCAGCGCGGCCCACGCCAGGATGTCGGCGTGCTGCAGGCGGCCCTCTCCAGCCCACCACGGGCCCCCTTGATCCCCACGGCCCCCTGACCCCCTCTCCCACAAGTGGGAGAGGGGGAACCAAACTGGTACGTGCAGGACAGACTGCCCTTCATGGGTCTGCCCAATGGTGGCGGGTACGAGCGCGCCCGCGATCCCCAGCACCGTCAGCACGAGATACAGGATGTAGAACCCGTCGTCCAGCACGACGCCCATCCACCCGAACATGCCCCAGAAACTCCGGAACAGGATGCGGAAGAAGAAGTCGAGCGACTCCAGGTCGTAGGTCGTCCAGCGCGGTTGCCCCACGACGATCTGGTCGTGGCGCGCCATCGCCAGCGGGTCGAGCAGCCCATACACCAGCATGTTCCGGATGAGCCACGGGCCACACACCAGCGCCGCCACGACGCACGCGATCAGCGGCCACCGCAGCGAGCGCAGCCAATTTGACGAGTGGATCAGTTGAGTGTCGCCGGTCGCGTCAGCGGACACGCCGAGCCCCATGTCATCCTGAGCGAAGCGAAGGATCTCACCGTCACCATCGGCGGTATGGGTGAGATCCTTCGCGACGCTCGCAAGCTCGCTGCTCAGGATGACATGACGAGTTGTCGATCTTCGTGCGTGTCCCGCAGCCAACAGCGTCCCGAGGATGAGCGGCACGAACACGTAGACCGTCAGCTTCGACAGCACGAGCGCGCCGATCAGCAGGCCGAGGCCTGCCGCCCACCCGTCCGAGAAGCCACGCCGGCGACCCACCATCAGCGCAGCCAGCGTGACGGCCGACAGGGCCGTCGCGAGGCTGTCGTTGTTGACCGCCGCCGAGATGGCGGTGTTCATCGGGACGAACGCGACCGTGGCTGCCGTCAAGACCGCCAGCACCGGTCGCTCGGGGGCCGCCTCGCGCGCCACCACGAACGCCGCCACCACGGCCACCGCGCCGACCATGATCGAGAAGAGGCGCAGCGCCAGAATCTGTCGATTGATCGGCTGGCTACTGGTCAGGCGGTGGACCGGGGCTGCCAGCAGATAGTAGAGCGGCGGCTGATGGCCCTCGTAGCGGATGCCGTCAACCTCATAGTCGTTGGGGAACCACGCGGTCGTCAGGCGGGCCAGCAGCACGCTGTCCCAGTCGCCGCGCTGAAGGACCGGCAGCGTGCCGGTCTGCACAATGTGTCGGACCACATTGACGTGGGCCGGCTCGTCGGGGTTGTTCCAGCGCGGGGTGGCACGGGCGTAGCCAACGGCGACGTAGCCGTAGGCAAGCAGAATCGGGAGCAGCAGCAGGCGCGCCGCTCCCGCGCTGAGGGTCACGCCCCCGCGAACTTGCTCGTGTCGATCTTGACGAACAACGGACTCGGCGTCGGGAGCACCTGCCCGACCGGGAGCGTCTCCCAGCGCCAGCCGTGCTCTTCAAGCGTGTCCTCGTAGCCAAGGAGGCCGTGCAGCTTCGCGGACGTGAACGGCAGGAACGGCGCAAAGAGGACTTTGAGGGCGTTGATCAGGTTGAGCAGCGAGCCGATCGTTTTGCCTGTCGCCTCATGGTCCACCTTGACCTGCTTCCAGGGCGCGTTCTCGTCGAAGTAGCGGTTGCCCGCCCGCGCCAGCGCCAGCACGTCGCCGATGGTCTCTTTGAACCGCGCGCTTTCCAGCTTCGCGGTGACAATCTCAAACGTGCGCTCGATCTCGGCCGCCAGGGCCGGGTCGGTCGAGCCGTCGCCGGGCACCTTGCCCTCAAAGTACCGCTGCGTGAACGTCAAGGTGCGGTGCGCGAGATTGCCCCAGGCGGCCACCAACTCGTCGTTGTTCCGGCGGATCAACTCATCCGACGAGAAGTCGGTGTCGCTGTTTTCGGGTGCGTTGGCCGTCAAGTAAAAGCGGATCGCGTCCGGGTCGAACGCCTTCAGCAAGTCGGGCACCGTTGTGCCGATGCCGGCGCTCTTGGACGCCTTCTGCCCGCCGAAGTTCATGTACTCGTTGGCCGGCACGTCGTACGGCAGGATCGTGTCGCCGCGCGCCATCAGGATCGCCGGCCAGATCACCGTATGGAACGGGATGTTGTCCTTGCCGATGAAGTAGTACTGGCGCGTCGCCTCATCTTCCCACCACGGCTTCCAGGCATCGGCGTCGCCTGACCTTTCGGCCCACTCCACACTGGCCGCAAGGTAGCCGGTGACGGCCTCGATCCAGACGTAGATGCGCTTTTCCTCGTAACCGGGGAACGGCACCGGGACGCCCCACAGCATGTCGCGCGTGATGGCGCGGGGCTGCAAGCCGCCTTCAAGGAAGTTGCGGGTGAACCGGTACACGTTTGGCCGCCAGTGGGTCATCTTCGAGGCCCACGCAAGCAGCGGCTCGTTCACCTTCCGCAAGTCGATGTAGTAGTGCGTGGTGGACCGTTGAATCGGCGCTTCGCCGCTGAACCGGCTGCGCGGATGAATCAATTCGATGGGGTCCAACAACTTGCCGCAGTTGTCGCACTGGTCGCCGCGTGCCTTCTCAAAGCCGCAGTTTGGGCAGGTGCCCTCGACGTAGCGATCTGGCAGGAAACGGGCGGCCTTCTCGTCGTAGAACGCTTCAGTCGTCTTCTCAAACAAGTAGCCGCGCTCGTCCAGCAGCCGTAGCTCGTCCTGCGAGACGCGCCGGTGGGTATCCGTCCCGGTCCGCGTGTACAAGTCGTAGCTGATCCCGAGGTCGCGCCAGTACCCGAGGAACTCCTCGTGGAACCGGTCCGCGATCTCCCTCGGGGTGACGCCCTCCTGCTCGGCCCGCACCGTGATCGGGGTGCCGTGCTCATCGCTGCCGGAAACCATCAGGACGTTGTTGCCGCGCAGTCGCTGAAAACGGGCAAACGTGTCGGCCGGAACGTACACGCCGGCGAGGTGGCCGACGTGCAGCGACCCGTTGACGTAGGGCCAGGCTGTGCAGACGAGGATCGTTTCCGCCATGGCGTGAAGTATACGGCTACGGCGCACCCTGATTGTCGGCCGGCTGCACGGCGATTGCAGGGCTGCGCGCCGAGCTTGGGCGCTTCAGGGCCAGGAACGGCCGCTCGACGTACGACCAGCTACACCACGCCAGCGCCGCGCTGCCGATCAGCGCCCAGGCGCTCAGGGTGTGCGGGTTGAGGGCAGCACCTGATGCCTGCACCAGCATTTGCTGGACCGGCCAGGCGTATAGGTAGATGCCGTATGACAGGTCAACGCGCGGCGTCAGCGGCACGGCCAGCAGGCGCGGCTCGTAGGCCAGCCAGAGCAGCAGATAGGTGCCCGTCACTGGCAGCAACTCCAGAAAGCCGACCTCCAGGATGGCCGTGCAGATCGTCGTCAACGCTGCCACTTCCAGCCAACCGTACGAGCGTGGAATGCGGTCGCGGTACAGGTAGGCGACGGTGCCGGCCATGAAGAACGTGGCAAGCTGGAGATGGTGCGCGTACCGATCCAGGCTGCTCGGCACGTACCCCTGCAACGCGTGGGCGACGAGCATCGCCGCGAAGAGCGCCAGCATCAGTGCACGCCGCCGGAACGCCCCGACCAGACCGAGCGTCATCAGCAACAGGTAGCACTCAAACTCAATCTTGATGGACCAGAGTGACCCATTCACCGGGCCAGAGTACGGGTTTGACAGAAAGCTGGGCGGGATGCTCAGTTTGTCAAGCAGGAACACGCCGGCAACAAACCCGAGTACGTCGATGGATCCGAGGTAGGCCAGCGGGTTTGCGCTCCCGAGGGGCGCGGCCACGAACGCCGACACCACCGACGCGACGATGAAGGCGGGATAGACGCGCAGCACGCGCCGGCGCAGGAAGTCCCGCCAGGCCCGCACGTGTCTCCCAGCTACGGGCCACTAGAAACCCGCTGACGACCATGAAGAAGCAAAGGGCGATGCGCCCCAGGTGGGTGCGCGGTGGGATCAGATCTAACACCACATCAGCGTGGCCGGCGGCCAGCAGGTCAAAGCTGTGGCGGTAGACCACCGCGACAGCCAGCACCAGCCGAATCAGTTGGAAGCTGTTTCGGCCGGCTATGACGTGGCCAGCAAGCGTCGGCAGCGAGCATCGGCGCACCCCGCACATCGCCCTACATCGCCGGGCGGTAGCTTGTCGATCTAGCGGCAGACGATAGCACGCCGTCCGTGTTCGCCACGTCGAGCATGGTGGCTTGCGACGGTTCGGACAGGTTGGTCTGGCACGCTCTTTGCATATAGATCAGGCAGGGGCGCGGACAGCTACGGCGGGCCGCACCCGACATCTACCACCCTGGGAGAGGGCTTCTATCATGGGCATCATTGCATGGCTGGTTGTGGGTCTGTTGGCGGGCTGGCTGGCTGGTATGGCGATGGGCGGACGCGGGTTTGGCATCCTCGGGAATATCGTGGTTGGCGTTATCGGTGCCCTACTGGGCGGCTTCGTCGGCAGCGCGCTGTTCGGCTGGGACGTGACCGGCTTCAATCTCGGGAGCATCCTGCTGGCGTTCCTGGGTGCCGTGCTGTTCCTGCTGATCCTCCGCGCGATTCCCGGCACGCAGCCGTTCGAGCGGTAACAGTCCGATACTTCACCTCTGGCCCCACATCCTGCGGGCCGACTGACGAACGAGGCCCTGGCTCTCATGAGTCGGGGTCTCGACCGTTAAGACTGCCAGCCTGGTCCTACGACTGCCAGCGCGGTCCGTCGCATCACGTTCACCAGCTTGCTCCTGCAACATGCGCTCTGTCGCCTCAGGTCGGGTCTTTGGGTGGCGCTGCCGTCATCAACGCGGCGATGGCCTGCTGCACGTCATCGTCCTCGACGAACGCGGCCCCGCGCGCAATGCGAATATCCTGCTCCCGCGTGATGATGTCGTGCGATAGGTCTGGTGGCGGCGGCGTGGGCCACATCAGCAGTTCGATGCGGACGCCGTTCGGATCCTTGAAGTAGATCGACCGTTCGTAGCCACGGCCGACCGGTCCACGTACCGTGACGCCATCGGCGCGCAGGCGGGTGAGCGCCGCGTGGAAGCTCGCAGGTTCGACATCGAGGGCCAAATGATTCATGCCGCCGATGCCGGGCCGGGCCGGGCCGGGCCGCGCCGCGCTGTGGCGCAGGCCGCCGTCACCGTCGTTCTTCGTCAAGAAGTAGGCGATGAAGGTGTTCTCCCCGACGTGGAAGAACAGGTGCTCCATCGACGCATCAT
Source organism: Chloroflexota bacterium (assembly GCA_038318015.1). Classification (GTDB taxonomy): domain Bacteria; phylum Chloroflexota; class UBA6077; order UBA6077; family JACCZL01; genus JADZEM01. Next base: position 12,903 of record JBBQBU010000116.1, read on the forward strand.
CGAGGTTGGGCTGCCGCAGGAGGATCTCCATCCCCAGCAGATCGATGTAGAAGTGGATCGTCTCATTGAGCATGGTGCCGAAGAACGCGGGGTGCGAGATTCGAAGTGTGCGGATCACGACAGCTCCTCTTTGGGACATCGGTCCCCGTGTCGTGCGCCCCCTGTGACCAGATAGGAGCACACGTTGTCGGGCCAGTACCCCTACCCGAAGGGGTGGCAAGTGGTCCCGATGCCTGCCCGGCAAGGTTGGGACATCTGACACGTCGAATTCACGGGTGCGACGTAACTGCCTAGCAACAGCCGGTTGTGGGCTGCACCCAGAACGAGCACAACCGGTTGTGGTGCAGGGTCATGGGATGACGAGGGGGGACGACCGAGCTAGGTGGTAGCGGGCATGGGTGGGGTGCCGGAGAGGGTGTTAGCGAGG
>JBBQBU010000117.1:0-13303 GCA_038318015.1 Chloroflexota bacterium
GAGTACGACGACCCGCTCGTGCTGATTGACAGCCTGCTCGGCACGAACACGATGGCAAAGCTGCCGGGACTGCCGCGCTTCATCGGCGGCGCGGTCGGCTTCCTCACGTACGAGATCGCCCGCTGCTTCGAGAAGCTGCCGGTGGCGGCCAACGACCCGCACCAGCTACCGTTGGCCCGCCTGTTGTTCGTCGATTCGCTGCTCGTGTTCGACCACTCGCGGCGCACCATCAAGGCGCTGACCCGGCTGCCGCTCGATGGCGACCTTGACAAGAACTACCTGGCCGCAAGCGAGCGCATTGAGGCAATGATTGAGCGGCTGAACGGGCCGGTGCCGGTCGAACGTCTGGAGTCGATCCCGACCTACAACGAGGGCATCGGCCTGCACGACCGCGTCGAGTCGAACGTGACGCCGAGCGAGTTCATGGCGATGGTCCGCAAGGCGAAGGAGTATATCAAGGCCGGCGACATCATCCAGGTGGTGCCGTCGCAACGCCTCTCCTTGAAGACCACTGCCGACCCGTTCTCGATCTACCGCGCGCTGCGAGTCGTCAACCCGTCGCCGTACATGTTCTTCCTCGACTTCGGCGAGTATCACGTCGTCGGCGCATCGCCGGAGATGCTCGTGATGGTCGAGGACGGCAAGATCCATAACCGGCCACTGGCCGGCACCAGGTGGCGCGGGGCCACCCCCGAAGAGGACGACCGGCTGGCCCGCGACCTGTTGGCCGACGAGAAAGAGCGCGCCGAGCACGTCATGCTGGTAGACCTCGGGCGCAACGACGTAGGCCGCGTCAGTAAGCCCGGGACCGTCTCGGTGGACCAGCTGATGACGATTGAGAAGTACTCCCACGTCATGCACATCGTCTCGAAGGTGACGGGCCAACTGCGCGACGACCTGCGGCCCATCGACGCATTGCGCTCGACGTTCCCGGCGGGCACGGTCTCGGGCGCTCCGAAGATTCGGGCGATGGAGATCATCGCGGAGCTAGAGAAGGACCGGCGCGGCACCTACGCCGGCTCGGTCGGCCTGTTCAACTGGGACGGCGAGATTGAGACGGCCATCGCCCTGCGGACGGCGCTCATCAAGGATGGCGTCGTGAATGTCCAGGCCGGCGGCGGCATCGTCGCCGACTCCGACCCCGCGATGGAGTACGAGGAGACGCTGAATAAGGCGTCGGCCCTGCTGCGCGGCGTGCTGGCCGCCGAGCGCGCCGCCCGACCGGCCCACAAGACGAACGCCCAGGTCATCGCTGAGGGGGTGCCCGCGACATGAGCCGCCTGCTGCTGATCGACAACTACGACTCCTTCACCTACAACCTGTACCAGTACCTCTGCGAGCTTGGCGCGGAGGTCGAGGTGCGCCGCAACGACAAGATCACCGTTGACGATGTGGAAGCGATGAAGCCGGACGGCATCGTGCTGTCGCCGGGGCCGGGCCGCCCGGAGGACGCCGGCATCTGCATTCCGGTCATCGCGCGGTTCGTCGGACAGTTGCCGATCCTCGGCGTCTGCCTGGGGCATCAGGCTATTGCGGCAGCGTACGGCGCGAAGATCGTCGGCGCGCCGGAGTTACTGCACGGCAAGACCTCGCGCATTCACCACGACGGGACCGGCCTGTACGCCGGCATGACGCCGGAGTTCAACGCCGTCCGCTACCACTCGCTGGTGGCCGACCGGAAGACCTTGCCGGACAGCCTGATCGTGGACTCCGAGACCGGCGACGGCATCGTCATGGGCCTGCACCACCATGAGGAAGCACTATTCGGCGTGCAGTTCCACCCCGAGTCGATCTTGACCGATGGCGGGAAGATCCTGCTCAAGAACTTCCTGGATGTCGTCGCGGCGGCCCGCAGCGAGCCGGTCGCCGTCGCCTCGTCCGTTCCGGCTGGGAGGTAGCCAGATGGCGATCAAAGAGATGATCGTCAAGGTGGTCGATGGGCGCTCTCTGCGGGAGACAGAAGCCGCCGCCGCCATGCTTGACATTGTTGAGGGGCAGGCGACGCCGTCGCAGATTTCGGCGTTCATCGTGGCGCTGCGGATGAAGGGTGAAACGGCCGAGGAGATCGCCGGCCTCGCGCGGATCATGCGCCGCTACGCCTTGCGCGTGGACGCCGGTCCCGGCCTGATCGACATCGTGGGCACTGGCGGCGACGGCGGCCAGACGTTCAACGTGTCGACCGTCTCGGCCATCGTAGCGGCAGCGGCCGGCGCGAAGGTCGCCAAGCACGGCAACCGCGGCATCACCAGCAAGTGCGGCGCGGCCGACATCCTGGAGGCGCTCGGCATCGCCTTCGATCTGCCGCCGGATGGCGTGGCCGAGTGCGTCCGCATGACCGGCTTTGGCTTCATGTTCGCCCAGAGCTACCACCCGTCGATGCGCTTCGCCGGGCCGACCCGCCGCGAAATCGGCGTGCGGACGGCGTTCAACCTGCTCGGCCCGATCACCAATCCAGCCGGCGTCACGTCGCAGGTGACGGGCGTCGCCAGCGCGACGGTCGCCCCGCTGATCGCGGAGGTCCTGCGGCTGCTCGGCTCGAAGCGGGCGCTGGTCGTCCACAGCTTCGACGGCCTTGACGAAATCTCGATTTCGGACACCACCAGCGTCTACGACGTGACGGACGGCACAGTCGAGGAGTACATCATCACGCCGGAGATGTTCGGGCTGACGCGAGCGGCACCCGACGCGATCAGGGGCGGCACTATCGATTCCAACTTGCGGATGGCCCAGTCGGTGCTCGCCGGCGACGCCGGTGCCCCGCGCGACGCCGTGCTCCTGAACGCGGGGGCGGGCATGGTGGTGGCCGGGCTGGCTGACGACATCGGCGCGGGCATCAAGCAGGCGGCGCAAGCCATCGACAGTGGCGCGGCCCGCATGAAGTTGGACGAGGTCCGCGAGGTGTCGATGGCACTAAAGCATGCGGCGGTGCCGGTATGATTCTTGACGAGATTCTCGCCAACAAGCGCCGAGAGGTGGCGGAGCGGCAGGCCCACGTGCCGCTGGCTGAGGTGACGGCCCGCGCCGTCGCCGCCCCGCCGCCCCGCGACTTCCTGGCAGCCTTACGGCGGCCCGGCGTCTCGATCATCTCGGAGATCAAGCGGCAGTCGCCGGCCAAGGGTGCGCTGCGCCTGGACATGGACGCGCCGACCATGGCGGCCATCTACGAGGCGGCCGGCACGTCCTGCATCTCTGTGCTGACCGACCAGAAGTATTTCAAGGGGTCGGACGCCGACCTGATTGCCGTGCGCGAGCGCGTGACGGTGCCGGTGCTCCGCAAGGACTTCGTGGTGGACCCATACCAGATCCACGAGGCTCGCAGCATCGGTGCGGACGCCATCCTACTGATCGTGGTGGCGCTCACCCCCGACGAGATCCGCGAGATGGCGGCGCTGGCGCAGTCGTACGGCATGGCTGCGCTGGTGGAGGTTCACACCGAGGCTGAGTTGCGGATCGCGCTGGAGGTCGGTGCGGACCTGATCGGCATCAACAACCGCGACCTGACGCGCATGGTGACTGACGTGCAGACGACCTCCCTGCTCCGTCCACTGGTGCCGGCCGGCGTCACACTGGTCAGCGAAAGCGGCATCCGCATAGCTGACGACATCGCCATGCTGCGCGACCTGGGCGTCGATGCGGCGCTCATCGGCGAGTCGCTGGTGACGGCACCTGATGCCGGTGACCTGCTGCGAAGCTTCCTTGCGGCCGGCGGCACGCCCACACGGCCAACGGAAGCAACGGCTTCGGCATGACACGCATCAAGATCTGCGGCCTCCGCACACTGGAGCACGCTACGGCGGCGCTGGACGCCGGGGCCGACTACCTCGGCTTCATCTTCTACCCACCAAGCCACCGTTATGTCGAGTCGGCTACGGTTGGCGAGATCGTGGCCGCCTGCCGGGAGCGGTTCGGCGATAGTTCGCGCTGGTCCGCAGTCGGCGTCTTCGTGAATGTGCCGCTGGCTGAGGTTCAAGCGGTCTGTGCGACGGCGCGGCTCGATCTGGCGCAACTGTGCGGGGCTGAAACTCGCGAGTACGCCGAGCAGCTTGGCACCCCGGTCATTCGGGTCGTCCATGTTGACGGCACCGGCACGCCAGCCACCTCAACCGTCGCCAGTGACCACGCCGCGCGGCACATCATGCTCGATGCTAAGGCAGACGGTCAGTACGGTGGCACTGGCACCACCTATCCGTGGGCGGCGGTGCGTGAAGCAGCCTCGTCGGCGTTCCTGGCCGGCGGCCTGACGCCCGCCAACGTAGCAGAGGCGATCGCGACGGCCCGGCCGTGGGCGGTCGATGTGAGTAGTGGCGTGGAGACTGGCCGGCAGAAAGACCCGGCCCTGATCCGCGCGTTCATCTCGGAGGTCCGACGTGTCGACCACCATCGCGGCTGAGCAGGTGGCTGAAGCTCAGCCCCTGCGGCCGGGCTACTTCGGCGAGTTCGGGGGACAGTTCGTCCCCGAAGTGTTGATGCCCGCCATTCAGGAACTCGAAGCGGCCTACGCCGAGGCCCGCGACGACCCGGCCTTCCAGGCCGAACTGGCGCAGCAGCTACGCGACTTCGTGGGCCGCGCGACGCCGCTCTACGAGGCTCCCCGCCTGTCGGCAGCGGTCGGCTGCCGGGTCTTCCTGAAGCGTGAAGACCTGGCACATACCGGCGCGCACAAGATCAATAACGCGCTCGGGCAGGCGATGCTGGCAGTCCGGATGGGCAAGCAGCGCATCATCGCGGAGACCGGCGCGGGCCAGCACGGCGTCGCGACCGCGACCGTCTGCGCCAAGCTCGGACTTGAGTGCATCGTCTACATGGGGTCCGAGGACATCCGGCGGCAGTCGGTCAACGTCTTCCGAATGGAGTTGCTCGGGGCGAAGGTCGTCCCGGTCGAGAGCGGCACCCGCACGCTCAAGGACGCCATCAACGAGGCAATGCGTGACTGGGTGACGAACGTCCGCACGACCTTTTACGTCCTCGGGTCGGCCGTGGGGCCACACCCCTACCCGACCATCGTCCGCGACTTCCAGTCGGTCATTGGCAAGGAGTCGCGCGCGCAGATTCTGGAGCAGGCCGGCCGTCTGCCTGACGCCGTGGTCGCCTGCGTGGGCGGCGGCAGCAACGCCATCGGCATGTTCGCCGGCTTCGTGGACGACCCGACCGTCAAGCTGATTGGTGTGGAGCCGGGCGGGCGCGGCATGGGTCCGAACGAGAACGCCGCCACGCTGGTCACGGGCACAGTCGGGGTGCTGCACGGCACCCGCACGCTGGTCTTACAGGACGCCAACGGCCAGATTCTCGGCACGCACAGCGTCTCGGCGGGCCTGGACTACCCTGGCGTCGGGCCTGAGCACAGCTTTCTGCAAGCGTCCGGGCGTGCCCGCTACGTCGCGATCTCCGACCAGGACGCGCTGAGCGGCTTCCGCGACCTCTGCCGCCTGGAAGGGATCATTCCGGCGCTGGAGCCGTCGCACGCCATCGCGTACCTGGGCGATCTGGCCCGCGAGCTTGGCCCCAACGGCGTGGTGATCCTCAACTTGTCGGGGCGCGGCGACAAGGATATCGACAGTTACCGCGAAGCCACCGGAGGCCTGTCATGAGCGCCACCCCGAGTCACCAGGAGAATCGCCTGGATGCCACGTTCGCTCGTCTCAAAAACGAGGGCCGCATCGGCTTCTTCCCCTATCTAATGGCCGGCTTCCCTGACCGCGAGACGAGTGCCCGCCTGCTGTCGGTTGTGGCCGAAGCCGGCGCGGACGGCATCGAACTAGGCATCCCGTTCTCGGACCCGCTGGCGGACGGCGTGACGATCCAACGGGCCAGCAGCGTCGCGCTGGAGAACGGCGCGACCGTGACCGACGCGCTGGATATGGTGGCCGAGTTGCGACGGCATCACCAGTTGCCAGTCGTGATCATGAGTTACGTCAATCCGCTGCTGGCGTACGGCCTGGAGAAGCTGTGTCAGGACGCGGCCCGTCTCGGCATCGACGGCTTCATCGTGCCGGATCTCTCCATCGAGGAGGCCAGCGCCTTCCAGGCCCAGTGTGCCGCGGCCGGACTGCACTACATCTACCTCGTGGCCCCCACCAGCACCGACGAGCGCCTCCAGTTGGCCGGCGCGAAGTCAGGCGGCTTCGTCTACTGCGTGGCCCTCGTCGGCACCACCGGCGCGCGCAGCGACATGTCGTCTGACCTTGGTGCGTTCCTGGGCCGGGTCCGACGTGCCATTCCATCTCCGCTCGTCGTTGGCTTCGGCATCTCGACCCCGGCCCATGTCGCCAGCCTCCACGGGCAAGCGGACGGTGCAATCGTCGCCAGCGCCCTGGTTGACGCCATCGAGAAGTCGCCGCCCGCTGAGGTAGACGCCGTTGTCGGCAAGTTGGTGGCCGAACTGCGCGCCGCCACGCGCGGGACATCCGCCGCAGCCCGGTGACGGTGCCGAAGCTGGGAGTCACGCCGATTATCCAGCTTGACGAGTTTCAGGGACCGCTCGACCTACTCTTGCAGTTGGTTGAGCGGCGCCGCCTGCCCATAGCCGAGTTGAGCCTTGTCGCCGTGGCCGACCAGTATCTCGCCCAGGTCCGCGCGCTGCCACGTCTGGACCCGGACGCGCTGTCGGAGTTCCTGGCGATTGCTGCGCGGCTGCTGCTTCTGAAGTCGCGGTCGCTGCTGCCGTCCATCGAGCCGCCGCCCCCGGTCGGCACCGATGAGGAGTCGGATGGAGCCGAACTGGTGCGCCGGCTGGAGGCGTACCGCACCTACAAACTGCTGGCGCAGGAGCTTGGCCGGCTTGACGCAGCGGGGCCGCTCTCGTTCTCCGGCGGCGCGCGCCTGCCAGATGCCACCCCTGACGAGGCGGCGTTGCAGGCCATCGCGCCGAGCCTGCTGGCGGCGCTGTACGAGGCCGTCGAGCGCCGCCGCGCCCCGAAGCCGACCAAGGACGGCGAGCCAGATAGCCGCATAAGCGTGGCTGAGCGGTTGTTTCTGTTGCGCGGGCTGCTGAGTACGACCAGCGTGGTCGCGTGGCGCTCAGTCTGCGGCGACACCGTTGACGAGATCGTCGCGACGCTCCTCGCCGTGTTGGAACTGGTCCGGCGCGGCGAGATGGTCATCGTCCAGGCGGCCCTCTTCGGCCCGATCAGGCTGGAGGCCGCCCAGCAGCCGCCGGTACCGTTCGGGGAGGGCGCTCCGCTCGGAGAGGCCGAGTTCACGGACGAGTAGCCGGTCGTGTTCGCGGCGGGCCTCGCGCAACGCCGCGCGGTCGTTCGACAACGTCGCCTCACGCGCCACCAGCGTCGTCATCCGCGCCAGAGCGAAGCCGTCGCGCACGTTTTGGGGCGTGATCTTCTGTTTAGGACGAACCTGCGCGCGCCGGCCGCATGTCTCGACGGCGAAATCGACGCCGCGCGCACTCAAGCCGAAGACGCTGCCCACCTCGCCGCCTTCAGCGGTGCCGGCAGCCGTCGCCGGCAGCACCACGGCCAGCGCCGCCGCCAATCGTTCGGTCAGGGCCAGATTGCGCTGTCGGACGCGTCGCGACGCCCGCCGATGGCGCACATGTAGACGTCCAGGTGGCGGTACCGCCGGCGGCAACTCAACGTCATCGGTGCGGAGGGCCACCAGTTCGTCGCGCTTCAGGCCGGTATCCACAAGGCAGAGCAAGAGCGCCCGCCAATGTGGTGTGCCGGCCGCCTGCGCGATGGCATCCAGTTGCGCTGGGGTCAGGGGCGTGTGGTCCTGCTCGACGGCGGCAGGATAGATAAGTACGGCGGATGGGTCGAACATCAGCACATCGTCGGCGTAGAGCTGGCGAAAGAATTGCTTGACGGTGCTGGTCTTGCGGCGCACCGAGCCGACGCCGTTCCCCTGCTGACGCGTCAGCCACCCGAAGAACGCCCGCAAGTCGTCAGATGTCACATTGCCGACCGGCTGTCGCCCCAGGAACCGCCCAAGTTGCCCCAGGTCGAGCCGCGTGCTGGCGACAGTGTGCGCGGCCTTACCGCACTTCACCAGTGCGCTCAGGTGGGCGGAAGTCAGCGCATCAACCGTCTGCTCGCGGGCGGGCGGGCCGTCGAGCGGCGCTGCACCAGGGGCCGACTGCGCACCGGTGCCGGCCGCGCCCTTACGCTGGCGCGGCGGCACGGTCGGGCAGAGCGCGATACGGCAACGGGCCGGTACTCAGCGCCACCAGTTCGGCGGCGGTGCGCCCGAGCGCGATCGGCACGCCGGTCTGCTCTTCCAGGTCGTCCACCGAATATTCGTCCAGCGTGCGCGCGCCCTCGAAACCGAAAGCGTTGCGCGGCAATACGGCCAGGTCGGTCGGCCCAGCGCGCAGCACCTGCACGATGTCGCGCCCGCTCATCAGCCCTGACACCGTGATGGACGACCCGAACAGCGTGTTCTCGACCACTCGCACCTCGACGGTCAGGCCGGGGACGGCGTTCGCCTCGTCGGCCATCAGGCGCAAGGCCGGTGCCGCCGAGCGCCCACACAGCCACGCCACGCGGCGAGCAGGCGAGACGTCGGCGGGCAGCTTGCGCCTGGATCGTCGCCAGTCCCCCAGCATCACGCGGGTCAGCCCGACCCCGTTCTGAATCTGCGGGAAGTCCTCGTAGTAGGCGGCGCTGGGCAGCGGCCGACGAGCCAGCAGGAACAGTTCGTCGCTCGGGAAAATTAGCGCATTACCGCGCTGTTTCTTGAACTCTCGACGCAACTTCGAGATGCGGTCCAGCGTGTCGGTGGCGTCCTCAGCCGTGACCGGCCGAATCTTCCGGACGTTTAGGTAGTCGCTGATGCCGACCGGCACGACCGCCATCGACTGCACCACCTCGCCTACGCCACCCAGGTCGCGCGCCGTCCGCTCCAGGATGTCACCGTCGTTCAGGCCGGGGCACAGCACGATTTGCGCGTGAATCTGGATGCCCGCCTTCCCGAGCCAGCGCAACTGCGGCAAAATCGGGGCAGCCTGCGGGTGCTCCAGGAGCGTGGCGCGCAAATCGGGGTCGGTGGCGTGGATCGACACGCGCAACGGCGTGAGTCGCTGGTAGGCAATGCGGTGCCAGTCGTCCTCAGTCAGGTTCGTGAGGGTGACGAAGCTGCCGAACAGGAACGAGTAACGATAGTCGTCGTCGCGGACGTACAGCGAGCGACGGAGTCCCTTTGGCAGACCGCGAATGAAGCAGAACTCGCAGTTGTTGTTGCACTGGCGCAATCCGTCAAAGGTCGGCTGCTCGAAGTCCGCACCCAGGTCGATGTCGTCGTCCAGGTGGACTCTTCGCGCGAACCGCTTGCCGTCCCGCTCCACGTCCAGGACCGGGCTCTCACGGTCCTGAATCTGGATGCGGACATCCGTCAGGTCACGCGGTACGACGCCGTCTATTGCCAGCACGAGGTCGCCCGGCTGCAACCGCGCGCGGTCAGCCGGGCCACCCTGGCGCACTTGCGCGATAACGGCTCCCACGGCGTTGACCGAACGCGGGCGCTCCGCCTCGGGGATGTCCCCAAAGGCAGCGTTGCCCGGTGCCCGCAGCAGCGACTCAACAGAGAGCAGCGTCGCCGCCATCAGGTTTCCGACCGAACCACGCTGGCCTGATGGGCTTCGGAGGCAGCCAATCGCGCGTCGAGGAGGGCACGGACCGTGGCGACGACTTCGCCAATGGTCTTGCCGTCGCTGTCGAGGTCAACGGCGTCGTCCGCGCGCATCAGCGGCGAGATCGACCGCGACGAGTCCTGACGGTCGCGCTCGTCCAGTGCCGCCTGGGTCGCGGCCAACTGTTCCGCCGGGGCACCAGTCTGGCGCAGACGACGCAGCGCCCGCTCGCCGGAACTGGCCGTGAGGAACACCTTCAGGTCAGCGTCCGGGCACACGACCGTGCCGATATCGCGGCCCGCCATGATGGTGCCCTGACCCTGAATCTGCTGCCGCTGGAGGTCGATCAACCCGGCCCGCACCGCTGGCGACGCCGCCACTTTCGAGACGATGGCGTCCACGGCTGGCGTGCGAATCTGCTTGCTGACATCCTCGCCTTCGAGGATCACGTCAAGCTGGCGGCCGTCGTGCACACTCGGCGGCTGCACGAGGATGCTGATGGTACGTACGGTCTCTCCGAGTGCCACCTCGTCGGTCAGGTCCGCGCCAAGTTGGAGGCAGCGGACGGCCACCGCGCGATACAGCACGCCGGTGTCGAAGTAGAAGTATCCCAACTCGGCGGCGAGACGCTCCGCAACGGTGCTCTTGCCCGCACCGGCGGGGCCATCAATCGCCAGGACTACCGGCTTTGCCAATCGTGTTTCCTCGCAGCGCATCAACCTCGGACGCGCGTAATGGTCGCCAGGTGCCCGGCAACAGCGGCCCCAGGTGCAGTGACCCGATGCGGACCCGCACCAGTCGTTGTACGTCCAGGCCGACTGTTTCTGCCATCCGCCGAATCTGTCGATTGCGGCCCTCGCGCAACACGACGCGCAGCCACACGCCATCCGGCACCAAATCAAGCCGCTCAAAGGTTGCCGGTGCGGTGAGGCTGCCGTCAAGGTCCACGCCCCGCGCAAGCTGTCGCAACTCCGCATCTGACACGTCCCCGCGCACGAAAGCACGGTATTCCTTCTCAACAATGTGTCTTGGGTGGGTCACGTGCATGGCAAGGTCGCCGTCATCCGTCAGGACGATTAGCCCCTCAGAGTCGTAGTCGAGCCGACCGACGGGGTACAGGCGCGTCGACAGGTCCACGTAGTCCAGGACGGTCGGACGCCCCTGCGGATCGCTGGCCGTTGAGACGACGCCGAGCGGCTTATGGAGGGCCACGTAGGTGAGGGTGGCCGGTGGCATGATTGGCTGTCCGTCAACCTCGATGCGGTCGAGATCTGGGTTCACGGTGGTACCAAGCTCGCGTGCGATGCTGCCGTTCACGCGAACGCGCCCGTCAACGATGATGCGCTCACTGGCCCGCCGTGACGCAACGCCACAACGTGCGAGGTACTTTTGCAGGCGCTCACGCGTAGTCGCGCTATTCATGGCATAGTAGCGCCCTTCTGCAGGACTGCCGCCTGCTGCGCGCGGGCGACCGTCGCCGGGAGTCCGTCGCCTGGGGCGCTCAGATCGGCACGCAGCATGGCGAGCGGGAGGCCAGGTGGTGTCCCCTCCGATTGCGCGGCACGTGGCCCCCAATCGGCATCGTCGAACGCGTAATCCAGCAGCGACGCCGCATCTTCGGCCGTATTCTGGCTGTTGAGTACGACCGCGATGGCTCGGCGGTCGCCGCGCTGGGCCGTCGCCACAAGGCATCGGCCGGCGTTGTCGTCAAAGCCGGTCATGATACCGTCAACGCCTCGGTATACACCGAGCAACGGATTGCCGGAGCGGAACACCCAGCGCGGCGGCCCGTCAACCACGTATCGCCCCTGCCCGACGATGCGCGCCAGGACCGGCTGGCGCATCACCGCCCGCCCGATGATCGCCATGTCGTACGCCGATGAGACGTGGCCGTCCTGATCGAGGCCGTGCGGATTCTTGAAGTGCGAGTGAACAAGCCCGAGCCGCCCCGCGAGTTCATTCATCCAGCCGACGAAGCGGTCCGCCGAACCATCTCCGACTGCCTCCGCGATGGCAACGGCCGCGTCGTTGCCCGAATTCAGGAGCAGGCCGTACAGGGCCTGTTCTAGCGTCAGTGTGTCGCCCGGCTCCAGCCCGATGACCACTGGCACAACATCGTACGGGTGCGTTGCCCGCACGATCCGGTCGAGCGGCGCGCGTTCGATGGCAACCATCGCCGTAACCATCTTGGTCAGGCTGGCCGGGGCCCGCTCTGCATGGGGATCGCGCTGGTACAGAATAGCCCCGGTGTCAGCGTCCAACACTAGCGCGGCGCGGGCACCCGGGGCCGGCTCGCGGCGTTCCTCGGCCAGCACCGGCCCGGGCCGCAGGCTGATTGCCAATACTGCCAGCGATAGGGCCACGGCGCAGACGCCTGCGCCAATGCGTCGGCCAGTGTCCTGGCCTATGACGCGCGGTGTACCTGATCTCACCGAAATGCGCCCGTCAGGTCGTCCAGGCGCACGATGCCGCCGTCGCGCCCGATCACCAGCGCGATCACGTCCACGCGCCAGGAGCTGTCAGAGAGCCCACGGTCGGCGACGTACGCTTCGGCGAGCCCCTCGAGACGCGCCAATTTGGCATCAGTCACGGCAGTGTCAGGTGCCGTCTCAGCATCGCCTCGGCGCGTCTTCACCTCGACGAAGACCAGTTCGTCGGCTTCGCGCGCCACGATGTCCAGCTCGCCGTATGGCGTGCGAACGTTGCGTTCCAGGATGGTCAGGCCGCTCTCCTCCAGGTAGCGGGCCGCGAGATCCTCGCCGTATCGACCAAGCCCCTGGCGGCTCATGGCGTCGGCACCAGCGCCCGTAGCGGCGCGTATGACAGGCGGTGAATCGGCGTCGGGCCAAGATCGCGCAATGCCCGCTGGTGGACGGCCGCACCATACCCCCGGTGCTGCTCAAACCCGTAGCCGGGGTACGTGTCGGCCAGCGCGGCAAGCCAGCGGTCGCGGTAGACCTTTGCGATGATCGACGCGGCGGCTATGGACAGCGACCGCTGATCGCCCTTGATGAGGCCGCGCTGCGGCAGGGTCAGCGATTTCAGGGTGAACGCGTCCACCAGCACGAAGTCGGGTTTCATCGGCAGCGCCCGTACTGCCCGGATCATCGCCAGTTCGTTCGCAGCCGTCAGTCCCAGGAGGTCGATCTCGTCTGCAGCCACGGCCCCGATGCCGACTGCCCGCGCGTGCGCCACGACAGCATCGTAGAGTCGGTCGCGACGGCTTGCGCTCAGTTGCTTCGAGTCACGCACGCCTGCCAGCGCGTCGTACGGGGCGGAGTCGGGTGCCGGCAGGATGACGGCCGCCGCAACGAGCGGCCCAGCCCAGGCACCGCGCCCGGCCTCGTCTACGCCTGCCACACACGAGAAGCCGCCCCGTAATAGGGCGGCTTCTTCGGACAGGTCAGGATCGAGCGGGCCGACGCCAGATGAAGACGCCGCCACGATCAGCTCCCGGCGCGCTAGTTACTCGTCGCGGCTGCTGCCGCCGCTGCTGCCGCCGCCGCTGCCTTCGCTGCCTTGGCCGAGATCGGACGGCGCTCCTTGATGCGCGCGGCCTTCCCGGTCAGTTCCCGCAAGTAGTACAGCTTGGCGCGGCGGACGATGCCCCGACGCGCAACCTCGACGTGATCTACGCGGGGCGAATGGTACATGAACGTCCGCTCGACGCCAACGCTGTGGCTGGCGATGCGGCGAACCGTGAACGTACCGGTGGGGGTCTTCGGG